>JBNKLH010000074.1:0-5879 GCA_050292255.1 Candidatus Altimarinota bacterium
GACTGACTCCCTAGACAGTCACATGAGTATTCAAAGTTTGCTAGGAGTCGGTACAGTTGTTTACCGCCCTTCCCCAAACAGTGCTCTACCCCTCATGCTAGTAACTAGAGGCTATACCTAAATATATTTCGGAGAGAACCAGCTATCTCCAGGTTCGATGTCAATTTCAGATCTAACCACAGGTCATCCAAGACTTTTGCTGCAGTCGGTGGTTCGGTCCTCCCCCCACGATTAAATGGGGTTCAACCTGCCCATGGTTAGCTCACCTGGTTTCGGGTCTAGTGCATAAGACAAACGCTCGTTAAAACTCGCTTTCGCTCTGGCTCCGGCTGAAACTGCCTTAACCTGCCCTATACAACTAACTCG
The DNA here is from genome assembly GCA_050292255.1 of Candidatus Altimarinota bacterium. GTDB lineage: Bacteria > Patescibacteriota > Gracilibacteria > UBA4473 > UBA4473 > JBNKLH01. Next base: position 367 of record JBNKLH010000074.1, read on the forward strand.
TTGGCTCATTCTACAAAAGGCACGCAGTCACCTAGCAAGCTAGGCTCCTACTCCTTGAAAGTATATGATTTCACGTCTATTTCACTCCCCTTCCCGGGGTTCTTTTCACCTTTCCCTCACGGTACTTGTTCGCTATCGATCTGATGCACTATTTAGCCTTGGAAAGTGGTCTTCCCAGATTCAATCCGGATTTCACGTGTCCGAACCTACTCAGGATACTCCTACTGTTTAAAATACATTTCAAATACGCGGCTGTCACGCTCTATGGCTTTGCTTTCCAGCAAATTCTTTTATATATTTCAAAAAGATATTGGAGTCCTACAACCCCCGTTAAACGGGTTTGGGCTAGTCCCTCTTCGCTCGTCGCTACTAAGGGAATCTCTATTGATTTCTTGTCGTCCGGCTACTGAGATATTTCAGTTCGCCGACTTCCCTCCATGTACTTAATGGTTTTGGGTACATGGTATCCCGCAAGCGGGATGGGTTTCCCCATTCGGAAATCTCCGGGTCACAGCCTGTTTGAGGGCTTACCGAAGCTTATCGCACTCTACAACGTCCTTCATCGGATGCATCAGTCAAGGGATCCTTCATATACTTGTAAGTAACTTTTCCTTGAGATTTGTTATCATCTCTCGGTGAACAAATTACAGAAAACAGATATCTAAATTAACTCTTTCGAGTCAACATAGGATTTGTTTTGACTAATTTTATTTATTTAACTTTCACGACATGTCAAAGATCTGAGTGACCTCTACTCAAGAGGCCGAGCGATTGTAGAAATTTTCAAAACTCTGTCAACCCTTTTTCTTGGAATTTTTTAGGGGATTCCTGGGGGACGCAGAAGCAACGCTTTTTTGCTTCATTAAATAACAATTGACCTTTCGCACAAATATGCTATTAAATACAATGTGGACGTTTTGATCCAACATTTTTTGGAGGCAAAATCTCCCGCTCTTTGAGAGATCGGATAAAGCGAATCACTGAGGTGGTAGGTGAGTGCATACATCGTGCTCTTGCGTACCATCTCAGATTTCTGGGGGTGGAGAAATAATGTAAATAATGAACAAAAATAGGAATTATGAAAACAATAAAAATTTTAACAATGATCATTTTGATGGCATTTTCTGTTATTACGGAGGCTCAACGGGACACCGTCCTACGAGAACAGCTAGCTCAAATGAAAAAACAAACCTCAGAAGAACGTCTTGAAAAAATTCTTCAGGCAGAGGTAGAACTAATCTACCAAAGCCCGATTGCAACAGGTATCGAAATTTCCAAACAAGATCGAGATACCATGTCATATTTTACAAAAAAGAATATGACTCGATTCGAGGAAGCTCGATTTGGAGTTGAGTTCTACAAAGACCCAATATCAAACAAATGGATGATAGAAGTTCCATACCCCATTCGGATTGATTTTCCGGAAATGGAATTTCGAGTAGCGCTTCTTCGAGTGCCGCTCGACGCATTCTTCAAAGAGGGAGATATAAAAAATACCCCGGAAGGAACAAGAGTGAGACTCAATCTCACAGACGGATATGCAAAAGCTATCCTCTTGTTTTTCATAGTAGACGGAGAAATTGAACTAATATCTATCGCTGGAAAATTACGAGAGGAGTCTTATCAGACTACCTCGATCGAACAGAACGAGGTAAAAAATTTAATAATGAATAATGTAATGAATTAGGAGGAATAAAGGATGAAAACAAAAATTTTAGTAACAATGATCCTGCTCGCCTTTGGGCTGAGCGGATGGGGGCAAGAAATTGACTCCGTAGGAATTCAAAGCAAGGTCGATTCTCTCAGTAAAAAAATCGACGTTCTAGAGATAGAATGGGAAAAGGGGAATGAAAAAAGCGGGCGAGTTATTAACTTTGGGGCAAAAACCCTGAAAGAAAAACAAGCCCAGCTAAAGTCTGAACTTGATTCTTTAAAAGAAGTTCGAATTGGACTCCTGGAATCATTGAAAGTCAGGACAGATACTGTTTTTATCGGAAAGTCTGATTCCTCTGCTCTAGTTGCAAAGGTCAAAGAAGAATTAAAATCGGACTTGATAAGCCTAAACTACAAAAAAAGGTTTAAAGGAACTCAATGGAAACCTTACCTTCGAAGAGATAAAGATAAAGGCGAGTTTTTCATCGTAGTTCCGTTTCCCGAAGAGGAACCGGGACAGGAATACACAGAGGAAGAGGATAAAAGATTCTTTGTAAAAAGAGACACATTTCCTCTAAAAGAAATCCTGCAAAATATGCAGGCTCATGAAAACAGTGTGGGAGATTTGTCTTTGAAATGTTTTACAACAAAAGATGGAATCGAAACATTGTTTATTTTCGGTTCAGAAAAAATCGGACAAAAAACAATTATCACTGAGATCAATACCTGGGCTGGATTTCCTGGTCAACAGTGTTATTGCGACATAGCCCCTTGGGCTGTTCAGACGATAAGTCCTTTAGTCATCAGAAGACTAAAAGAAATGAAAGAAAATGGCCTTGTAACAAAAACAGCAAACAAAGAAGTACAAAAAAAACTTCTTTGGCTTAAAAAAAAGCTAAAACCCACTCCTAAGCCGATTTTTGATTAACTTTATCGATCCCAAAACTCTAAATCCTCGGTGTCTTGCATGACATCGAGGTATTTTTTATTGGGTCAAACATGTATCAGACGGGCCACTGGGCGTACTCAAAGTCCCCGCCGTCTCACAAACTGTAATTTCTCCCGTTGTCGTGTTGAAGTACACTTCTCCAACTTCCGCAGAAGTTGCATTTGGACTCGCCACTGCATTACTCGTGACATTCAAAGGATCTTGCAAATTTCCTCCTGCGTCAGCAATATAGATTTCTCCTGTTTCCTCATCGAAGTACACCATTCCCGGCTCGGCACTTCCATCTACCGTAGTGATTTCAGCAGAAGTCAAAACCGTCTCGGTTGGTGCAATCAACACTGTCACCGATGTTCCCGCTGTATTTGCGGTATACGGATTATTTCCTTCCCAGTTCCAATAGATCAAATCGGGTATTGGATTATTCAATGTCGAGATGGCAGAGGCGCTACAAAAGGGGTCTGGCCCCAGTAAATCCAGTGCCCACTGCGATCCGTAGGGGATGGTGTATCCCGCATCAGTTGGCTCTCCATTTCCCCCTCGAGTAGAGCCTCCCCAAGCTACAATAGACCCATCTGCTTTTATCGCCGCAAAGGCTCCATACGTTGAATAAATTCGAGTGTATCCCGCATCAGTTGGGGCCAAAGTCCCTCCATAAGTACCATCTCCCCAGGCGGTAATAGAGCCATCTGGTTGGAGTGCCACAAAGGCTCCATTTGATGAGTATATTTTTACAAATCCCGTTCCTGCAGGGGCACCTGTTCCCCCATGGGTAGTGCTCCCCCACGCCGAAATAGATCCATCTGACTTCATCGCCGCAAAGGCTCCAAATGTTGAATAAATCTTGATATAACCTGCATCCACAGGGGCGCCGGATCCTCCAAACGTCGCATCTCCCCAAGTTACGATAGAACCATCCGCCTTCATCGCCGCAAACGCAGCAAATGTTGAATAAATCTTGGTATATCCTGTATCAACAGGCGCACCGGATCCTCCATATGTTGAATTTCCCCAAGCCTCTATACTTCCGTCTTCTTTGAGACCGGCAAAGGCGTAATTTGTGGAATAAATTTTCACAAATCCGGTTCCAGAAGGAGCCCCCGTCCCTCCATAACCAGAGTTTCCCCACGCAGTAATAGATCCATCTGATTTTATAGCTACAAAGGCACCTAGGCTTGAATAAATTTTGGTATATCCTGTATCAACAGGCGCACCCGTCCCTCCGTAGGTTGTATTTCCCCAGACGGTAATAGACCCATCCGACTTCAGCGCCGCAAAGGCTCCCATTGTTGAGAAAATATCAACATAACCTGTATCAACAGGGGCTCCCGATCCTCCATTGGCAGCATCTCCCCAAACCTCAATCGATCCATCTGACTTCAGAGCGGCAAAGGCATTATTTGTAGAATAAATTTTACTAAACCCCGTGCCGGAAGGCGCAGTAGTCCCTCCACGCGCAGGATCTCCCCACCCGGAAATAGAACCATCTGATTTTACTGCCGCAAAAGCTCCCGCGTTAGAGTAAATCTTCGTATATCCTGCATCAACAGGGGCTCCCGTTCCCCCATAACTCGCATTTCCCCATGCAAAAATAGAACCATCTGATTTCAATGCCGCAAAGGCATAAAAATTGGGATATGTATTCGTGTTGTATATTCCTCCGTACTCATTCCACCCAGATGAATAGTCTACTCCTTCATAAGTCGATACCTCACAAATGTTACAAGGAGAGGTTCCTCCACAATCCACAGCCTCTTCTCCCTGATTTTGGATCCCATCACTACACGTGGCCGCATAGGTCACTCCAGAAAAGAGGAGAATGCTGAAAACGAAGATTTTGATAAAATTTTTCATGAAAAAGTTATTGCGTTACACAAGTATCTGATATCTCACTTGGAGTATCTAAAGTTCCGGCTGTTTCACAGACCGTAATTTCTCCGGTCGTCGTATTGAAGTACACTTCCCCCACCTCCGCAGAAGTTGCATTTGGGCTCGCAACGGCATTACTGGTTACGTTTAAAGGATCCTGCAAATTCCCTCCGGCATCGGAGATGTAGAGTTCTCCCGTTTGTTCATCGAAGTACACCATTCCCGGTTCTGCGCTTCCGTCAAGCGTCGTGATTTCAGCAGAAGTCAAAACGGTCTCGGCCGGTGCTATCAACACTGCCACAGATGTCCCCGCTGTGTTTGCGGTATACGGATTATTTCCTTCCCAGTTCCAATAGATCAGATCCGGGATCGGGTTATTTAAGGTCGAGATATCTGACGCAGTACAAAACGGATCCGGTCCCAATATATCTAGTTCCCACTGGGATCCATAAGGGATTACATAGCCTGTCCCCGCCGGACTTCCCGTTCCTCCCTCGGCAGTATTTCCCCATACTAAAACCGAACCATCACTTTTAAACGCCGCAAAAGCTCCCATGGTTGAATAAATTTTGACATACCCACTATCGGTCGGCGCGCCTGTTCCTCCTTCTGCCGCATTCCCCCACGTCTTTATAGTTCCATCATCTTTTAATGCCGCGAAAGCTCTATATGATGAATAAATTTTAACATACCCACTATCCGTTGGTCCTCCACTTCCTCCGGCTATTGCACTTCCCCATGCGGTTATTGATCCATCCGCTTTTAACGCCGCAAAGGCTGTGTTTGTAGAATAAATCTTAATATACCCACTATCAGTCGGAGCGCCCGATCCCCCATTTGTTGCATTTCCCCACGCGGTTATGGCCCCATCCGCCTTCATCGCCGCAAAAGCGGTATAATCCGAATAAACTTGAACATACCCACTATCGGTCGGGAATCCACTTCCTCCTGCGGCACTATCTCCCCATGCAAAAATAGAACCATCTTCCTTAATGGCCGCAAAAGCCAAGGCGGTAGAATAAACCTTAACATATCCACTATCGGT
>JBNKLH010000075.1:0-5852 GCA_050292255.1 Candidatus Altimarinota bacterium
AAAAATCGCAGAACTCTTTGCTCAAAAATGCTGGAAAAAATACGGAGATATTTTCTCAAGCTGTAATCGCAACTTTCGTTTTTCAAAACCCCAACCCGGGTTCAAAAATGCAGAACCCGGGTTGAAAATCAGTTGGTGCGGAGAATGTCCAAAATGTACTTTCGTCGCGCTTATTTTTGCGCCGTTTGTCGAACGAACAGAACTCGAAAAACTCTTTGGGCCATTTGAGAAGTTTGTCGAAAAAAACGAAACCTTTATCGAAGAACTCCTCGGACTCTCCGGACATAAGCCATTTGAATGTGTGGGAGAAGAAAACGAGGTCCGAGAAGCAGTATGGCTGGCACAAGACAAATATCCAGAGCTCAAGAATTTTGCAGAACGATACGAACGACCCGATTTTGATATTGAAAAAAAACACCCACATGCCATGCCAGAAAAATTTGCTACACTGTTGGAAACAAAATGAAATTAGAGAACCTTCAAAAAGCAAAATCCATCCTCATCTACGGCTACGGCGTAGAGGGAAAATCAAGTGAACGATTTTTGAAAGAGAAATGCCCAGGCGTAGAGATCAAAATCTTTGATGACAACAATCCGAGTTTTGGAAGTTGCGTCTCGTGTGAATTCAGCAGAAGCTGTCATGATGCAGATGCGATCGTGGTTTCGGCTGGTATCAGTCGAGAGAAAGTCGCAGAAGAATATCGCAAAAAATGCACCTCAAATGTAGAGATTTTCTTCAATAACATTTCCGAGGCATCCCGAAAAAAACTTATCGCCATCGGCGGAACCAAGGGAAAATCCACCACCACAAAATTCTGTGCGGAATTTCTCCAACAAGCCGGACTCAATGCGGAAATCGGAGGAAACTACGGAACGCCATTGCTCGACCTTTTTGATGATATTGAAACCGGAAAAATCGAATACATCGTCGCGGAACTGTCGAGTTTTCAGCTCGAACATCTCACGGTCTCCCCACATATCGCGATTTTCTTGAATCTCTTTCCTGATCACCTCGATCGACACGGAGACATCAAGCAGTATTTCGCCGCCAAACAAAACCTCTGGAAACATCAGAAAAAAGAGGATTTCCTCATCGTTCCAAAAGTCTTTCTCGATCCGATCGCACATACGCATCCAAACGCTCGATTGCTTTCTGCTCCGCCATTGGAAAAAGAAATCTTCCCAGAACATTCTATCTTTCAGGCGAATCATTTCCTCGAAAACTTCGGGACCGTGGCTTTTGTTGGACGGATTCTGCAAATAGAACTCACGCCCCACTTTTTGGCCAAAACAGCGGAACAATTCACCGGATTGCCACATAGATTGGAGTTTTTTACGGAACATAATGGCGTGAGATTTTATAATGATTCTATCTCTACCAACGTTGGATCTGCACTCGCGGCCATAGAGTTTTTTCAAGAATCCCTCGGCTCGCTCATCCTTGGTGGGCAAGACCGAAAGCAGGATTTCTCATATCTGTGCGAGACATTACCAAAGATCGCCCCAAACGCCTTTGTGATCGTCTATGAAAGCGAGGTATCGCCACTTTTGATCACAACTCTCAAAGAACACAATGTTCCATTTTATAGTGCAAAAACACTGGAAGAAGCGGCAGAAATAGCGGTTAAAAAGACACCGAAAGATACCAGTTGTGTTTTCTCTCCGGCCGCCCCAAGCTTTGATCGGTTCAAAAGCTATATAGACAGAGGAAATCAGTGGAAAAAGTACGTAGAAATATTGACAAAATAAGTATTTTATTTTAAAAGATATTTGTTTCTTATTTTTTAACAAGAAGCAAATGGGAAAAAAAGAAATTCCGCTCATCGACGAAGAACGATATGGAGAGGATCCTACCAATGAAAATTCTGGACGTGATCCTGATCGACAACCAGGAGAAGGGATTCTTAAATTTGTAGCAGGAGTGGCTGGAGGCGTTGCACTCTGTATTGCTCTCGAAGGAAAAGAGGATCCTTTTATCAAAGATGCAATTGAGTTTATTGTTGGATTTGGAGTTGCAAGATTTGGGACAAACAAATTAATAAAAATCATTAAGAATAGATTATAATAGGGGTTGGACCAGTGTTTGACATTTACACAAAAATATTCTATAATAAAAAAGTTCTTTTACACGATCAATATTGAAGATTTTAGGAGAGAGGTGTTCTCATCCGTTTCACTGTTTTTGATTGTTGTAAATAAAGCTGTTCATTTTTCTTTTTCCCCACAGAAAGAAGGATGAACAGACTTTATTTACTAATTTAAAACAACAATAACGATGAAAACAATGAAACACATTTTTGGCTTTCTATTCATAATTTCTTTTTGTCTTTTCTTTTCATGGGGTTATAGCCTTTTGACTGAGAAAACAGAATCGGAACATAACGTTCCAAGTATAGAAGTTATGGAAATTTCTGAGTCAGGAGTGTTTCCCGATTCAGTAAGAAAAATTTAAAATATAGTAATAGTAATCAAAATTTAAAACGAATAAAAGATGAAAACAAGAAATTTATTAACAGCGATTTTTTTATTTTTGATGGTAGGAAGTACAAATGCCCAGTTCTCAAAAAAAATTAATGCAAAATTCGAACAAGCCAGTCTCATTTTTGAGAAAGATGGAATAACCTTTGAAACTGACTCCCAAGGGAATCAGGTAATGGGTTATTACTGTCAGGTTTCGGATTCTTATTCTTACCCCGTTTTATCTATCGAAAAATCCCAAACAGCTGAAAAGTTGAGCGGACGATCGGCAGATAAAATGTTTGAGTTTGGATTGCCTTACGAGGTAACCAAAACTGAAATGGGAGGAGATATAGAATTTTGCATTGAAATCCTCGGAGAAAAGTATTTTTACTTTTCTGGGAAGAACTACAAATGCTATTTCCTTACTCGTGGTGGCTCAAATGGTGGATACTGGAGTAGCAATTACTCCGCTATGCCGAAGGCATTCCAAATGAAAATTGCATCAACCGGAGTTTCTTCTGTCTATGGGACAGAAAAAGCGAAAGCTGTTGAAGATTTCACAGGACTATTTGATGTCGCCTTAGAAAAAATAAAAATTACGAAACCAACTTTGTAAAGTTGAATGAGATGATTGGGTTCCTTGTTTTTATGAACACCTCTCATCTCCTAAAGTTTTTAATATACAAAGGAGCATTCAAATGGTTTTTATTTGAATGTTTTCTCTATTTATGTAAAAACAACATAGTTCTTTTACTCGATCAATATTGAAGATTTTAGGAGAGAGGTGTTCTTCCATTTTATTATTTTTGATGCTTGTAGATTAAGTTGTCCACTTATCTTTTTGTACTCAGAAGGATGGACGGACAATCTTAATTATGAATCAAATATTAAATATCATGGCAAAAAACTTATTTCCGAGCCTCGAGTTAAAGGCAAATAGGCTCATCATCAAAGGTTTCCAAGTAGGAGTAGTAATTGCATTTGCAGCTGCTGTTTTCTTTGTCTGCAAGATCGGCATTAATTTTCTAATTAATTGGTGCTCTTGTCATTAATGACTATGCTATTCAGATGATTGGTTTTCTTGTTTTATACAGAACGCCTCTCATCTCCTAAAGTTTTCAATACAGAATATCCAGAAGAAATCCTTGCTTTTTAGATCGTTCTTCGTACAATCTGCCTGCTGTTTGGAGCTTTTCAGATTATTTTGAAAAGAAGAGCCTTTTCGCTCTGCAGCGCCGCAGGCGCGTCGTATAATGGTAGTACAGGGGTCTCCAAAGCCCTTAGCGTGGGTTCGATTCCTACCGCGCCTGCCAAAAAAATTCGGTACATCCTAAGGATGTAGCGAAATTTTTTATTGTATATATCGCCACAATAATTGACAAACAATAAATTCCACATTAAAAGAATGTTCGATGAAAAGAAAAGAACACTTAAAATCACGAACTACTTCAACGGAGTTTGTCCCCATTTTGGCTTTGACAATTATGGATGAAATAAAACAAAAAATCCTCATAGCTGTTCGCTCTCGAGAGACAAATCCAACGCATCCAGATGTCGCAAGTGTCCCCACAGGAAGAATCCCTACCGCTCTTTATGATGACCTGATTCAGGGAGCCGGAGAAGGATACCCTGTGCAAGACTTTGTGCAGACCAGCAAAGAATATGGTGTGGACATCTATCCCAACTCTCAATTTGTAAACAATCAGGAGGCTTCTGCTCACAACTCCGTGATACATAGTGTTGAATCTCTTATGACCAAAAAGTTGGGACTCGCAGAGGCTCTAGAAAAGAATATGATTGAATTCAAAGCACGAGCACGATTAGTACTACACGGAAATGCTCATTACCCAAACCTTTTTCAGGATGGGATCGATCACAAAGAAGAAATTGATATGCTTAATATTGAGGTGCTGGTAAAAGAAGGGGCTGATTTATTCCCATCAAAAACGGCCAGTTATCGTGATATCGTTTGGGCTTCCTTAGAAGAATTTACCCAAATGACCCAAAACAAAGATGTATGCCATTTAGGACTCAATGGTTTCCAAACGTGTGTAGATGGCCTTTGTGTCCCTCAACGCAATTTGTTCTCCAGCAAAATAAATAAGAATACCTTCCCTCCTTCTCTATCGCCACACCCACGCCCCGAGATTTCGCCCACTTTTGATGAGTTTTATAGCTTTTTGAAGTTCGTATTGGCTAATGGTTTTATCCAACGGTTCCCGATCCGGGATATCTCCCGTAAAATACTTTTCAAGCATTGGTAAGGCCTCCTCTTCTCCGAGTTGCCCCAAAGACCAAATCGCACTATTTCGATCTCGGATGGGATTTAATTCGTCATCCAAAAACTGACTCAAGGCTTCTGTGCACGTCCCTTCGTATTTTTTCTGTGCATCATGACAGTTTGTTTTTACCTCATGTCCAATCCAGGTACCGGTAATCACAAAGAAAAAAGCAAAAATAACCAAACCAACGGCTCCACCGTACAAAATGAAATTTTTAATATTCCGTGTTTTCATTTTTAGAAAATTAATAGATGAAAATATTTTCAATTTTTTCGTTAAATAATCGGGCAATTTTGAAAGCGAGTTCAAGGGAAGGAACATATTTTCCTTTTTCAATCGCCAAAATCGTCTGTCGGGTCACTCCAACTTTTTGAGCCAGATCTTCTTGGGTGAGATCATGCATAGCTCGAAAAACTTTTATTTTATTCTCCATTAGTATTTTTGATTGAAATATCGGAAGCAGATCGCAAAAATCGCTACATTAAAAAGGGCTACATAACTAAAGATTGTTCCCAATGTTTCAATGAATTGGTTCTCAATGCGAGCACTGCCTGTCAAAAACATAAGAGACAAAAAGGCAAAAACCATAGTTGAAATCGCATACGTCACACGGGCCGCATCTCTCGCGATCGCCCGAATTCGCTCATCATAAATCTTAATTTTACTTTTCTTTTTCACCAGAAACAAAAAGAGCATCCCGATCAACACCCCTGCAAATGCCAAAATCACGTTATCAATCGTCACCGCTATCCCAACGGTAATCCCCACAAACGCTCCAATCAATGCCCGAATAAGTCTGAATTTTTTGATATTCATTTGGATATGTTAAAAATATCAAACAAAATGTAAAAAATACTTTACATCTTGTCAAATAAAATTTGCCAATATTTTCAAAAGTCGCTACATTCCTTGCGCAACATTCATTGAGAGGTGGCGAGAGGTACAACTCATAGACCCACCAGCAACCTGCCGACAGAACGGCGAAGGTGCTCCACTTGTACAGGATGAGGTTCGGTGAAGTTGCGTCGTTCGTAACTTTTTTTACATCATGAAAACTTTTTTCTCTTCTGAATCCGTCACCTGTGGTCATCCAGACAAAATGGCCGATCA
>JBNKLH010000076.1:0-5841 GCA_050292255.1 Candidatus Altimarinota bacterium
CGCACTCTAATTTTTTTCCTGAGAAAATCAATATTTCTCATTTCAAATTTGAGAGATCTTCAGACCGCGTCGCTATTGAAAAAAATCCCTTTTCATGGTATAATCCTGAGATTTCAAACAAATCATGCCCTTCAAAAAATCACCTTCTTCTGGAGATGCTCTCCTGGAAAAACCAGCCCTTCGGGATGGACAGGAAGCGTTGCAAAAAGAAGAAACGCGACAGGACCTAATTCAGCTCCAAGAAAAACTCGTTCTCCCAGGCAATAGAAACCGATCCAACGAATTGTGGGGGGAGTCATTGGGTTCTCAATGGAAGTCGATTGATAAATTAGACCTGAAAGAAGCCGAGAAAATCATCTTGGTGACCCATCCACTCTGGGGATTTTTATCGCAAAAAACGTACCAAGCCAACCCCTCTCACATCACATCTCGCTGGTTTGATTATATAGAAGGACGAGAAAATGCCGATGTGACAACGGAATTCAAAAAATTCCTGACCCAATACGTTTCTCACGCGGCCAAACAAAAACACATTTCTGTAAAAGACAGGCTCAACGTTTTTTATATCCTCGAGAACCTGCATTTGGCACAAGAGTTATCAAAAAAACAAAACCCCAAATATTCACACGTCTTTGTGCTTCCTCTTTACGAAGGGGGGAAAAACACTCCCAGCAGAAAAGAATATCGTCAATATACAGAATTACTAACCGCTCTCTTTGGGGGCGTGCAAAACAAATATTTCACTTCCTCGACTGGATGGGAAAAGGGCTATCTCTATGAAGAAGATGCGAAGAAACTTGGAAAATTTTCGATTGAAAAAACAATCACCTCCGTCGGAGGATATGTTGGACGATGTCTGTCCAACACCTGGCGATCTTTTGATCAACACAATACCGGTGAATTCAAAATGGATCTCGATACCATCCTTCCTGTTCACTCCTCTGTCGATATCGGAAGCATAGAAATGCGTTTTAATGATGCCCTTTGGAACATGCTATTTAATGACATTCGGAACAACCCTAATTTTAGTTTTGAAGACATCTTGGCCATCACACAAGGAGATCTCTGGGAAAAACTCTCTTATTCTCTTGATGAGAAATCTTTGAAAAAAACAGACTCTCGCCGACAAGGACCCAACGATATCAAAACGCTGATCCAAGGAGGGCGGATACAGAATCCTCCGCGATAAAAGAATCTACTACTGAATTTGTTTTCCTACCGATTGACGAAAAGGATTTGCGTGCCGTCTTTCAAAGTCCTTCCTTTCTAAATTCTTCCCTTCTTCTATAACTTCCGGAGTTGTCTTGATTTCATCTCCCTGTATTCCTGGTTCGCGAAAAGGTATTGGTTCTAGATCGGGGTTATCTAAACACATTATTTATAAAATTGATAAGAAGTCTTTTTGATCCTAAAAAATTTTTTTCTGTCTGACAAGAAGTTTTCTCATGCCAAAAAACAAACTCGCCAAAACCCTTAAAATACAGTACCTTTCCGGTGATGAAAAAAGTACTCGTTACCGGCGGCGCGGGGTTTATCGGATCAAACTTTATCCATCATGTACTGGAAAAAACCGATTGGCAGATAGTGAACCTAGATTTGCTGACTTACGCAGGAAACCTTGAGAATTTGAAGGAAATAGAAAACAGTTCTCGATATACTTTTGTCCAAGGAGACATTGCCGATCGAAAGTTCATTTTTGAGTTATTTGAAAAAGAAAAATTCGACGGAGTGATCAACTTTGCGGCCGAGACACATGTCGACCGATCTATTGAAGATTCATCTCCGTTCATCCAAACCAATATCAACGGAACCCATACACTTCTCGAAGCCAGCCGAACATTCAACGTACAACGATACCACCAAGTTTCTACCGATGAAGTCTATGGAGACCTTGGGGATCCTATTCCAGGAATGCCGAAAACATATTTCCGAGAAGACACCCCTGTCGCTCCCAACTGTCCATATGCCGCCGCGAAAGCTTCTGCTGATTTGCTCGTTTTTTCTTGGTATGAAACCTACGGATTGAAGGCCACGATCTCTCGATGTTCGAATAACTACGGACCGTATCAATTCCCGGAAAAACTCATTCCGTTTTTCTTGTTTAAAGCCATGAATCACGATCCACTCACTCTCTACGGAGATGGGAAAAATATCCGGGACTGGTTGTATGTTCGGGATCACTGTGAAGCTATCTTGAGAATTTTTGAAAAGTCTGATGCGGGAGAGGTCTGGAATATTGGAGGACACAACGAAAAAACCAATCTCGAAATCACTGACCAGATTTTGAAACAGACAAATTCAACCTCTACGGTTTCTTTTGTGGAAGATCGAAAAGCGCACGACCGACGGTATGCCATCGATGCCGGAAAGATTGAACGAGAACTCGGATGGAAACCGGCCTATACCTTTGAAGAAGCCTTGCCCCTCACGATCGAGTGGTATCTGCAAAACAAAGAATGGGTCGAAAGCTGTCGGGCGAAAGTCTAGTCCCTGCGCCTCTTTTCCCACTGGTCTACACCGTACAAAATCACCAAAACAACAACCAGCGTCCCTGCGACATAGAGCGCCACGGACGTATTATTACTTTCCACGCTTTGAGACAAAAGTGTCTGCACAGACGAACGAACTGTCTCCAAGACTTGTTCTAAGTGTTCGGTATGAATTTCCAGTGACATATTCTGATACATTTTTAAAAACAAAGTTAAAACGAGTCAACTGTTTCTTTTTCTCTCAAAATTTGTACACTAGTCCTGTCCTAATTATTTCAAAATGTCAGAAGAAAAAATCTATTGCGGAAATGCCAAAAAAGTAACCACTCAATTTGGAGATATCATGAAGCTCAGCTTGACCGCTGAAGACCTTCAGAAGCTACAAGAAAACCTTGATAACGGATGGGTAAACGTTGATATCCTTGAACGACGAAGTCCAAGTGCAGGAGGAATGACTCACTACCTCGTGATCAACTCTTGGAAACCAAAAGCCGATGGTGGGGCTCCGGCAGGAAATGCTCCGGCAAAAAAACCAGCCCCTGCAGCACAGACCGATGAAGTGTCTGTGGAAGATCTTCCTTTCTAAAGATCAAAAAATAAAACGAAATGTCTCCGATCCTCTCCGTAGGATGGGAGATTTTTTGTAGGCGAGAACAAATAACGCTATACTTTTTCTACTTCAAATACCGAAACAATGGCAAAAGAAAAGAATCAATTTTTATGCACCGACTGTGGAGATGTTTTCCCAAAGTGGTCTGGAAAATGCCCAAATTGTGGCCAATGGAATACTCTCAAAGAATACAATGAACCCAAACTAGCTGGCGGAAAAAAATCCGAGCCCGGGCTTGATTTGGTAAAGAAAAGCGAAGAAGTGAAAGCACCGGAACGAACGATAAATGAACGTCTTTCTTCTGGGATTGAAGAAGTAGATCGTGTTCTTGGGGGAGGATTCTTTCCTGGGGCATTTGTACTCTTTGGGGGATCGCCAGGGATCGGAAAGTCTACTCTCGCGCTTCAGGTTTTTAAGAATATTGAAGGCGCTTTTTATTTCTCTGGAGAAGAATCAAAAGAGCAGGTGATGCATCGGGCTGAGAGATTGAGTGGTTCAAGTTCGAACTCGAGTTCGAACTCAATTTTCACCACTCACTCGCTCGAAGATATTTGCGAAACCATTGCAAAAAACGTGCCCCCGATCGCCATAATTGACTCCATTCAAATGATTGGATCGAGCACGGCCTCTTTTGGAACCATTTCTCAAGTAAAAGAATCTTCCGATGTCTTGCTCAAGCTCGCCAAGGCAACAGGCACCGCCATCATCATTATTGGACATGTCACCAAGGCCGATGAAATCGCCGGACCGAAACTGCTCGAACACATTGTTGATGTCGTTCTCCGGCTGGAAGGAGAATCAAACTCAGAAGTCAGAATTCTTCGGTCTCCGAAAAATCGTTTCGGATCTACACTTGAAATCGGGGTCTTTGATATGCGAGGAGACGGGCTTCATGAATTGAGAAATCCGTCTGAATTCTTCTTGGCTGAACGCGCAGAAAACGCCTCTGGATCAGCGATATCTGTAGTCAGAGAAGGCGCTCGAAACTTCCTGATGGAGATCCAAGTCCTGACCGTCCGAACCAATTTTGGACAGCCAAGACGAACCGCTCACGGAATTCCACTTTCGAAATTTCACCTACTCCTGGCGGTGGTTTCTAAGTTTTCACCCTTCAAAACGGACGAGTTCGATGCGTACATCAATGTGGTTGGAGGATTGCGAATTGCAGAACCCGCGGCCGATTTGGCCATTTGCGCGGCTATTCTCAGTTCTCGTACAGAAAGAGAAATCCCCGCCGATACGATTATTCTCGGAGAAGTGGGACTCTCTGGAGAAGTTCGAAGTGTGAGTAATATCGAAGCCCGTTTATCTGAAGCGGCAAAACTAGGATTTAAACACGCCATTATTCCTCACTTGAGAAATGCGGCCAAAATACCCAAGGGAATCCAAACCCAGGAAGTCAAAAGTGTGGGAGAGCTCACCACATCTTTGTTTAAAAATCGATAAGAAAAAACCCCATCCCGCAATGCGGCACAGGGCTTATTCATATCAAACCAGCCTTAGACTATCCACATTGAGCTTCTGTCCCGGCGGCACCAACTTCCCATCCAAATCCTGCAGATGGAGAAGCTGAATCCATTTCAGCATCACATGCTTCTGGTTTTTCATTGAACGCTTCACAGATTGAGTTCATGAGAGATTGAGAATCTCGTGCAGAACCTGATACTTTTCCGTTGATCACCAATGTCGGAGACCCTTTTACTCCGTATTTTGTAACGGCTTCTTTATCAAGATTGAAAAGTGGGAATCGTCCCGCATTCCATGTTGATTGGTCATTGAAGAGTTCTGTTACTTTGTATTCTTCGTCCATTGCTGCCACACAGCTAGCAAGCCCCTCTGTATCTACCCCTACTTCTTCTAAACAGGCTGATCCTTCCCCATCTGTGAGGAAACATTTCAAGTATCCCAACAACAATTCTGGTTGTTCTTTTTTGATACAAGATTGATTGAGTTGTTCATCCAACTCTTTTTTTCCGTGCATCGCGTAGTCTACGAATTTCAATTGGAAATCTACACTGTCTCCCAACGCTTCTACTACTGGGATCATTCCTTTTTCGATTTGGGTCCCAAATGGACAGTGGCTCATTACAAAGAGTTCAACCACTGGCTTGTCTGATTTTTCCATTGGAGCGGCCGCTGCTTCTGTAGCCGCTGCTTGTTCTGCCACAGCTCCTTTCACGGTCTCGATGTCGAGTACTTGTGGGAAGAACATTTTCCCATCTGCTGAAATGTATGAATCTACTTCTTGACCATTTACGGCCACTTTCAATTTGTACATTTCTCCTGCTTCTTCAACAGATTTCACTTCTGCTTGGGCTTCTTGTCCTTTCATAAGCGTTCCGTTGATAAACTCTGAAGCGACTTGTTTCGCTTCTTCTTTGCTCATCCCTTCTGGGAGTTCGCATCCTGAAAAGAGCGTCGCACTTGCCAATATCGCCAAGGCAGGCAACGCAAATAAAAATTTCTTCATGATAAAAAGGTTAAAATACGCAGATATTGTACGGAGTTAAATCAGGAAACTCAAACTTTTATTTTCTCTGCTGTAAGCCCTTTTTACAAAAAAAGGCACCAACAAAACAAATGTTTTGTGGTGCCTCATGGTTAGTTTTTTAAATTTTCAGCTAATGTTGTTGTGTCTGCGTCTGAAAAGTACTCTTTACATAGTCTCTGCAATTTCTTGTCCATTTCGGACGTACGATATCCTCGGTATGAAGATGAGTTACGAGCCAGCTCATGGATATC
>JBNKLH010000077.1:0-5710 GCA_050292255.1 Candidatus Altimarinota bacterium
AAGAACCCCACCACCATTCTATTTTTCCCAAATATTGGAAACAACAGATCCCCTAAGTCGGCAAGCTCCTTCATGTAAGAACTTGTTTTTATTTTTTTAAACTGTTGCTTTAATTTTTCTTCTTCCAGAACTAATTGATTCACTTCTTTATGTTTTCGAAAAAAAGCGACCAATTTTTTATGTTTTATAGAATGTTGATCGTTAAAAACCTCTAGATTCACTCTATCAATTCCTAATCCGTCTTGAATGTTTTTTCGTAGTGATCGCTGCAGTGTTGTAATACTTTTATAAAAAACCCCATTCCTTTCTATTGCGTACAACACATCTTTCCAATCCTGAATTCGGTTGAGCTTCAAAAGAGTGTGAAAGAATGGAGTATCCCATAAAAACTGTAATCCCCAATAGAGTATCAAGGCAAAAAATATCGCCACAAAAACAGCCGTAGCCGAACTTTCAACGATCGGAGAAAAAAGTGAAAACGTCAGACTCCCGACCCAAGCAGCAATAATAATGGAAATAATCTGACGGAAAACACGGAAAAAACTATCTTGTAAACTCAAAAATCTATAGCGGGCAATGATATAGGCAAACGCCAACACCTCCAAAGAAACTAAAAAGTTTGTATAGGGAGGAATATTAATGCCATAAAAGAGGAAAAAGTTCATCAACCCCCCTAATAAAGCGACAACCTCTCCTAAAATAAGATACTTTATCTGCAATTTCCGTATCCCCTTTGAATGATGATACGAACGAAATAACAAATACCCCAAATATACAAAATAAAGAATCCAGACCGAAAGCCAAATACTATAAACGATATCTACACTCGCCCAATAAGAAAATGCATATTTGGGCACCACCCCTGAAATAAAATATTTTGTCGGAACAAATGCAAGAACAATAAAGTTAAATAAATATCCTCCTATAATAATCCATTTATTTTTTTCAAATATATTCAAGATCCGAGCGACAAAATGAAGGTTTGTCACCGCAATAAAAATAGCCCCCACATGCAACAATCGAAAGGAAATCAAGGACCAATATTCACTAGATTGCACTACCGGAAAAAAATACGTCCATGCCCAAAACGCAATACTGGCAGAGAAAATCCCAAAGGCAATATTAATCTTATTGGAGGGATCTCGTCTCCAGACAAACAGTCCAACAATCGTTGCCGTCAAAGCATTAAGAAGCGTTGAGACTGTCAAAAAAAGGTACATACGAATTTTAGTATATATCCTTTTCTGGGAAAAAGAAAAAACTAGAAACGCATTCCTATTGCATTCCTTTTCGAAGTCTGTCTTCGATATTTATTGGCTTCGTATCTTCATAAGCTATTCCTTTTGTCACAGAGATCAGCCACTGAGTATCCTCTGCATAAGGAGTCGACGATAAAACCACCTCATACCACTCTCCCTCTTTTTCTATACCAACATGAAATTGTTCTCCTTTTCCTAATGGAAGTTCTTTTATTTGGGAATCTTGAAAGAGATCCAGATCCTCCAATATAGATTTAATAGTTTCAAAATCCCGCAAATAAAGCGGCCATCCAAATGTATTCAAAATTTTACTCGTTGGATGTCCCAACTTAAATTGCCCGGATTTATAAATTCCCTTTTCTTCCAAACTCTCCACCCCCTGGTTTACCATATGTACAATCTTTGATTCTTCCCCCAATGACACATAATCAAAGAGTCCTGGAGTATAACTAATATCAACGACTTCATCTCCCATTTTATTGTCCGCAAACAAATCTGTTTTTTGTGACGTTCCATTCTGTCCTCCCATATCAATAATCAATTTTTTGCTTTCAAATCCATACTGTCTCCATTCTTCACGGAGACGATCCGCCGCCAGCTCCATACCCCGCTGATTGATATCACGCATAAAGATCTTCACAAAACTTTCTTTGGTAATCACCCCGTTCTGAATTCCTTCTTTCAAAACAAGCGAACTCACGGTCCCATCTCCCACCGGTGCATCTAAAATTTTAAAAGGATCTTTCTCGCTAAATGTTCGACCATTCTCAGCCAATAATGACATGGTTTGAATAGCACTTCCGGCAATTTCAATCGAACGATTGTAAACGGCATGAGAAGCTTCAAAAGAACTTCGGAACAAAGCATTCCATTTATTTGAAATTTCTTTTTCCGTCATTTCCTTATAAATATCTTTCATACGATCATCTCCCCCCATATTGGCTCCGATAGCCCCTGATCCTTCCTCCGTTTTCGTAGTCCGCAAAATTGTTTTTCCAATAAATGACTCCATAAATTCTCGCCCAAACGCATCCAGCCAGTGTTTAAATTGATCCGGTGTAAAATCACCCGCTTCTATGTGCGCATTTACTTCGTCCACAAGATCTTTAAAGGAGATATAATCTTCAATATCTGGTCCATTCTTTTGGGCGTAATACTGAGCTTGCGTTAAAAAATATTCATATTTTTCTGAAAACTCGGATTTTTCCTCCTCTGAAAAGTAAATATCTGCATTTGAAATAATTCCCTTCATATAGGCCCCAAAGGCCTCTGCATCTGAGATATCAGAATTTAAATCCGCTCCATTCATTCTTCGATGAACCTTAGCCAGTTTCAATCCCAAAGGATTTAGATAGCTCAATCCTTCTGAAATGGTTTCCAATTCATCAATTGTTGGCAGTTCCCTTTTTTTCACTTTTTCCTGAATACGAAGATTTACCTGTGCCAACACAGCTTCTGCTACTTCATTTATACGACCATTCACTTCTGGACTCTCGGACAAAATATCTTTTATCTCCTTTTGATAGGCCACCATTTGACTCAATATATCCTTTGGAAAAATCACCTTATCCTCTTGGAGGTCAATAGACGTAACGGAATCAGAAAATTCTATTATTAATTTTTTCATAAAATTCCTGAATGTCTCCGCCTGTTCTGTTTTTAAATTTTTTGACAAAATCTTCATCCTCGTAATGTTCTTAATAAAAATTTAATAAATCTCTAACAAACAAAACCACGAATCACAAAAACAGTCAATTTACACTAAAACTTTCTATACCTGACACCAAAAATACATTACCTAAACTTGCGATTTTCTCTCTTATCTGCTAGACCTAAAATCAGTGTTTTGATGGTTTTTTTATATTTAGATAAAAGGGAATGTTCTTTCGAGATCTAAAGAATCTCATTTCTCAAAAAACTGATTTTGATATTCAGAGAATTCAACACGCCTACGAAATGGCATTTGAAGTCCACAAAAACATTCTTCGAAAATCCGGAGAGCCTTTTATCATCCATCCTCTTGCGGTCGCAAAGACCATTCTGGAGATCGGCGGAGATGAAGATATGATTTGTGCGGCGCTCCTTCACGATGTTATTGAAGACTGCGAATATGACCAAAAACAATATTGGCGTGACCAGATCTTCAATCAGTTTGGCCCAGACGTATATTTTCTCGTGGAAGCAGTATCCAAAGATGAACGCATTGAGGATAAAAACATCAAACAAAAAGAGTATTGTGAACGCATTGAAGAAGGCATTTCTCAAGATGCTTCTATCTTTTTCTTGAAAATGGCAGACCTTATCAATAATATGGAAACCATTGACGCTCTAAAACCTGAAAAACGAGCCAAATGGATTCATGAACTCAAAACGCTGTATATGCCGATGATTGTTCGCAACTTCCACAAAGTCCCGTTTCATTATCGGGATATGTATCAAAATTTAACCGATACAATTGAACGCACCATCGAATCCCACGAAACAGATTCTCTCTCTTAATCACATGCAAGACCTTTCTTCTGTCCAGCTCCGACAAACGCTTCGCAATTTGGGATTTTCTCAAAATGAAATTCGAATCCTTACCTTTCTTTTACAAGAAAAAAAAGGCTCTGCACGTACAATTTCTCAACAAACGACACTTACTTTTTCCGCCGTCCAACTCGGACTCTCTACTTTGTGTAACCGAAACATTATCCACTGTGGAAATGAAAAAGAGGAAATGTATGAAATTTGTTCAAACAGAGAATTTATTCAATGGATTGAAGACCAAAAACAAGAAGCAAAAAAAGTATATGACCATGCAAAAACAGATCTGGAACATTTTTTTGAACTTCTCAAAAATAATAGTTGGAAACCCGGAGTTCTATACTATGAAGGGAAAGAAGGAATTATTGAAATTTATAAAAACATGCTCCAGACCGCCGCAAAAGCGGATAAAAAAATTCATAGCTGGCTGGATATCAAACGTCTCCGAGATGTACTTGGAGACTACTTATATGAATATATTGAAACACGAATCAGCCTTGGGATCTATTCTCACGATATTGTACCAGAAAATGAAGTGAACCTTGCCCATGCAGAAAAGGGCGAACAGCGAGATATTAAGTTTGCCAAAAATATGCCGATTGACGGAGAAATCCGAATTTTTGGAGACAAGGTTGCGGTGATAACTTTTGACAAAGAAAAACCCGTTGGCTTCGTCTTTGAAGGAGCGGTTGTAACCAGTTTGTTCAAGGCAATCTTCCAAAGTATGTGGGAACATACCTCTGAATAATCCAACCTATTTTTTCATTGCCATAATACGAATAAACGGGACTTCTCCTTGTCCTGGATATTCATAGTCTATTTCTACTCCATCCTCTACAGAAACCTCAAAACCAGCTTCTGTAAATAATTCTTGCCAAACCTCTTTTGGTCTAAAATATCGAACCTGCCCATCAATTCCCAAAATCTCAGATTCTTTTTCTGTTTCTCGAATGGCCAATCCTGCATTATGAAATGTAGTTTTCGGCTTCTTAATAGACACACAAACTCTCCCCTCTTTGTTTAATACCTTATAAAGAGAGCGCAAAAGTTCTTGCGTCTTTTGCTCAGAAAAATAATGAATAGATGAAAGCCCCACAATCAAATCAAATTTTTGCTTCCCCGTTTCCAACTTTTTTAATTTCTTATACATATCTGCCAAAAACGGCTTCTTTATGTTCGTATGAGATTTTTTTTCTGTAATTTCTACGACTTTGTTTCTCGCCTTTTTACTACTTTCAATACTAAAACACTTCGCCCCTTGAGACGCATAATAATCCAAATCTCGTCCAAATCCTGGTCCCAACTCTAACAAGGTTTTTCCTTTCAAAGATCCCTCTGGATAAAAGCGATGAACCCATTCTGAAAAATCTGAGTGCTGTTGGTCCTCCTCAATAAAAATATTACATCCTGAATTTTGAACTGTTTTATTGTAATGAGGAAGTTTTGCGAAACCCAATAAACGCAGCCAGTTCAAATATAGATTCTTCGTATAAAAATCATTCTTGAAAAAAAACTCTCGAGCCAATGTATCCTTCGGCAATTGTGCCTGTAATATTTCAGGAAGTTCCTCATGTGAAAAATCTTGTGAAATAACGTTTTCAAGAGCCTCTCGTGTCTTATAAGCAATCTGAAAAACCAACTCAAAAAGAGACGGAATATCCACCCCCTTTTCTTGTATATTTTGGAATGCAGATGAAACGCTTTCTTTTAAGGCCTCTTCTTTCAACTTTTTCGCGCTCTCCGAAAGATCAAACTCATATGGCTTTTGTACTCCATTTTCAAAAACAGATTTCACCAAATCACGAGTCGACAGAAAAACTTCGTCAAACAATTCCTTCTGCTTAACATTATTTCTCACAACAAGAGATTTTATTTGTTCTGAAACAGTTTCCATAACACAGAAAAGGAAGGCATTAAATCTCCCG
>JBNKLH010000078.1:0-5662 GCA_050292255.1 Candidatus Altimarinota bacterium
GTGTTTCAAGTTATCGAGATGTTCTCGGGCTTCCCGTTGGGTTTGAGATTTTTCACGTCCGTATTCGAAGGCTTTTTCATCTTCATTTTTCGAACTTTCGAGTTTATTTTTTCGAAAGAAAAATACGAAGTTATGCGGACTTTCGTGGTGTCGAGAATGCAATTGTTTCATTGAATTTTTTCAAAAAATCTGCTCATTGTACCACAAAAACCCTTTGAAAACAAGGTGAGAGAAGGATTTCTGGGGTCTTTCCAAAAAACAGAAAAACAAACATTGTATTCGACGTAAAAAATGCCCCTCTTTTTTGCATGGTTTTAGAATGTGAAATCGTGAAAACCCACTTGACGACTCATTTTTGAGACTTTAGAGTTCTATAAATAATCTTTTGTTTGCCTCATGACAATTCATCCAGAAGCCGATCAATTGAACCAACAGTTCCCATCGGTACTGTTTCGCTTGTTTTCAGAAAAAGGAAAACAGATATTTTCTCCACAAAAAGGAATTCTCAAACAAGCCGCTGAAGCCAAGAAAGCAAGATTGAACGCGACGATTGGTATCGCGCTTGATGATAACAAAGAACCTTTAGGGCTTCCGTCTCTTATCAAATGGTTGCCTGATAAATCGGCCTTGCCGTATGCGCCCGGGATGGGAATTTTGGACTTAAGAAATATTTGGCAGGAAAAGATGTTGGAAAAAAATCCATCTCTTTCTTTGGAAAATATTTCCAAACCAGTGGTGACTAGTGGACTCTCGCATGGAGTTTTCTTGGCCGGAAGCTTGTTTCTCAATGAAGGGGAAACGATCTTGTTGCCCGATAAATTTTGGGGGAATTATAAGATGCTTTTAAACGTAAATGTGGGAGCGGAATTATCTACCTTTTCTACTTTTAAAGGGAATGGTTTGGATACAGAGGCATTGCAAAAATCTCTTGGAGCACAGACCGGGAAAACCGTTCTCATTTTGAACTTTCCGAATAATCCTTCTGGCTATTCTCCGACCAAGGAAGAAGCAGATGAAATCGTAGAAATTTTGACCGCACATGCCGAAAACTACCCAACAGTGGTGATTTGTGATGATGCGTATTGGGGATTGGTGTACGAAGATGAAACAGAGCGAGAATCTCTCTTTGGGAAACTCTCTCATGCACACGAAAATTTACTTGCCGTGAAACTGGATGGAGCGACGAAAGAAGATTTTGCGTGGGGACTTCGTGTAGGATTTATCACCTTTGGAAACAAAAATATGACGCCAGAACTGGCGGGGGCCTTCGAAAAAAAGGTTGCGGGAATGATCCGAAGTCAGATCTCTATGGCGTGTCATCCGAGTCAGATGGCTGTATTGCGAGCGTTGCAATCACCGACGTACGAAGCGGAAAAGAAAGCGAATTTTGATGTGTTATATACACGTTATAAAGCCGTGCGAGATACATTGGAAAATAACCAAGCGCGATACTCAAAATACTTTTCTCCGATTCCATTCAATGCGGGATATTTCATGTGTATAGAGCTTGTTCCAGGATTAGACGCAGAACAAATTCGACAAAACCTTATTCAAGATTTTGATACGGGAGTAATCGCAACGGGGAATATGCTTCGAGTGGCATTTTCTTGTGCAGCAGCCAGAGATATCCCCGAACTCTTTGAGAACATTTATGCGGCGTGCGAAGCCGCCCTCTAATTTTTAATTTTTCCCACAAATGAGCCTGTCAGACATTCTTACCAAACATTCCAACGTATTTTCAGATCTTCCACGTGAAGACTTTATGCAACATGTATTGAGAAAAAAAGAAGCCATCCAAACAAAAACGGGAGCTCTCGCGACATGGGTAGGGGCGGATTCTACCGGACGAAGTCCAGCCGATACCTTTATCGTAAAACGACCGGAAACGGAGAAGTCTGTTGATTGGACGTGTTCTGCGGGACAAGTGATGGAGGCAGATGTATTTGAGGAGCTGTGGGCAGAATCTTTAAATCTTTTGGAAGATAAATCAGAACTCTTCGTGACCAATCGAGTGATCGGGGCTGATGCGAGCTATGCGTTGCCGGTTCGAACGATTTCAGATCGAGCCCTTACCTGCATGTTTACCCAAAACATGTTTCGGGAAACGCCATCAGATATTGAAAATTCTCTCTTTTATGATCGAGCGGTGGATATGATTGTTCTGCCGTGGGATCGAGTGAAAAAAGGGCGGATTCGACCGAATGGAGAAATGGTAATTGCTATGGATTTTGTGACCAATCGAGCGTTGATTTTAGGATGTGCGTATTTGGGAGCGGTAAAGAAAACTATGTTTACAATCCTTGATTATCTGGCTCCAGAAAAGGGGATTTTGCCATTGCACTGTTCTGCCAATATTGGAAATGACGGAGACACAGCCGTATTACTCGGACTTTCTGGAACGGGAAAGACGACTCTTTCAGCAGATCCAACCCGAGCGTTGATAGGGGATGATGAGCATGGATGGAGTGATAACGGGATTGCAAACTTTGAAAACGGATGTTATGCCAAACTGATTGATCTGGATCCAAAGAAAGAGCCGGAGATTTACCGGATTGCTTTTGAGGAAGACAATAAGGATAAGGGCGTGATTATTGAAAATGCGATGATGTATCCAGATGGGCATTTTGATCTCAACGATCGACGATTGTCCGAAAACTCTCGGACGTCATACGAAATGAATTTATTGAAAAATTTTGAACCAACTGGAAAAGGGGGACAGCCGAAAACAATTCTCTTTCTTACGGCAGATGCGAATGGGGTGTTGCCTCCGGTAGCCAAACTCAACAAAGATCAAGCGATGCTTTGGTTCTTAATGGGATACACCTCAAAGTTGGCGGGAACAGAAACGGGAATTACCGAACCAAAATCTGCGTTCTCTCGATTTTTCGGAGAACCATTCATGCCACGAAATCCAGGAGATTATGCTGAATTATTGAATAAAAAAATTGAACAACATGGGGCAAATGTCTACCTCGTTAATACGGGATGGAGTGGAGGAGCTTATGGTGAGGGAAAACGAATGGATATCCTGACCACACGGGCGATTGTAGATGCAGCACTCTCTGGGGCTCTTGAAAATGTAGAATACGAAGAAGATACGCGATTCCATATTCAAATCCCGAAAAGTTGTCCGGGGGTTGACTCAGATATTCTGCAACCAAAAAACACCTGGTCTGACCATGCGGCATTTGAAAAACGAGCGAATAAATTGGCGAAGGATTTTTCTACTTATTTTGATGCGCATTTCGGGAATCTTTCTGATGCGATCCGAAAGGAATGTCCGGGAAAAACACTCAAGTTTAAGTTCTAGTGTTTGCCTTTAGCTTTGCGTTGGAGTTTTGGGACGAGATACCATCGTCCTACGTGGTGTAAAATAACTTCACGAGCCTTCTCTCCTAATTCTTTTTGTCGTTCTTTTCTTTGCTTTTTTCTTTCGGCCTTTCTTTCTGCTTTAGAAAGTTTATGAAAGGAAAAAGATGATTCAGTCGGTTTGAAGTAAAAATGAGTCAGATCAGTTTTTATTTGCAGGGTATCGGATTGCTGAGCTTTGATTTCTGATCCGGCTAAGAGTGAAAGTATAACCGTAAAAAAGACCTTTTTTCGTATGTCTTTTCTGAGTTTCTCAAGGAAGGAGGAGGGAGTTTCTTCTTTTTTCTCAGGAAGAAATCCTCTTTTGCTCTGTAAATTTTCCATTTTTTTTTCTTCTTTTTGTTTATAATCAATTTAAAAGTATTTTGTCAAATATTGTTTTTGAACGCAAAAAACGTTTCCCATTTTGGTTAAAAATTATTATCGTTTGTCTATGGATGTTCATATAGAA
The DNA here is from genome assembly GCA_050292255.1 of Candidatus Altimarinota bacterium. Lineage (GTDB taxonomy): Bacteria > Patescibacteriota > Gracilibacteria > UBA4473 > UBA4473 > JBNKLH01. The sequence goes on from JBNKLH010000078.1 coordinate 3,821, forward strand.
CCGAGTTGGAAGCATGTATTGGCCCCTGAATTTGAAAAACCTTCCTTTGCTTCACTCCGTACGTTTCTTCATTCAGAAATTCAATCTGGGAAGCAGGTATTTCCTTTTCCAAAAAATATTTTTTCGGCGTTTGATCTTTGTCCATTTGATAATGTGAAGGTGGTGATCCTCGGGCAAGATCCGTATCATTCGGTTTCCTACGTCGACGGGAAACCGGTCCCGACAGCACACGGACTGTGTTTTTCGGTTGTTCGGGGAGCGAAAGTACCGCCGAGTCTGAAGAATATGTATAAGGAGTTAGAGACAGATATCCCTGGATTTCATATTCCAGATCATGGAAACCTTGAAAAATGGGCGAGACAAGGAGTGTTGCTCCTCAATGCGACACTCACAGTTCGGGCGCACGAAGCGATGAGTCATTCGGGTCAGGGCTGGGAAGAGTTTACGGATTCTGCGATTCGGACTATTTCTGATGAAAAAACGGGAGTGGTTTCCTCCTCTGGGGACGTCACGCGCAGGCGAAAGCGGCACTGATTGATGAAACAAAACATTACATTCTCAAGGCGGCACATCCTTCTCCCTTTTCCGCTCATAATGGGTTTTTTGGCTGTCACCATTTTTCAAAAACGAATGAATGGTTGAAAAAATGTGGAAAAGATCCGATTGATTGGAACCTGGATTAACGGACCATAAAATCCCTCCGCCCCTCTATGGAACTCGGGGCACCTCCCTTTCTCAAGGGAGGTGGTTGGATATCCCCCTTGTGAAAGGGGGAAAAAGGGGGATTTGAAGATCATTTCATTGCCAAAATTTCATTTTTTAATATTCTGAAAAAGATGAAAAAGTTATTGCCCGTTTTCGTGTGTGCGTTGGTGCTGGCCGGATGTTCTTTGAAGCCCGCTTCTGATTCAGAAATGACACCGGAAGGTTCAGATGTAATGGCAGAAAATACAGCCTATGAAATGGGGACGGATGTTCCAGATACGATTGTAGAGGACTTTTATTTTGATGCGGGAGATGAGGGATTGGTTTTGCGAAATGTGTTGGATGAGAACTTTGAAAAACGGTTGTCTGACAAGAAAATCCTTTTTGCGGATATCAAAGAAGGAATCCTTACATTTACGGAAGAAACAGCAGAGGGAGCGGTGAATACTCAAACCGTAAATTTGGCAGCCTACACAGAATTCCTCAATACGGAAAAATAGAGACCAGTTGTTGAAAATGCTCTTTTCTGGTATAATGAAACGAAGTTTTTCGCTCGTTCATGAAATTATCTGCCCAAAAAGTGGTTCAAACGCTTCAAGAAAAAGGTTTTCAAGCCTATTTCGTGGGTGGATGTGTGCGAGATTTGTTATTGAAAAAAACGCCTGAAGATTTCGACATTGCGACAAATGCTCGTCCAGAAGAAGTAAAAAAGATTTTCAAAAAATACCACCCGATTGGGGAGGACTTTGGAGTTTTGTTGATCGAAGAAAATGGTCACCATTTCGAAGTCGCGACCTTTCGAGCGGAGTCAGACTATATCGACGGGCGACGACCAACCAAAGTGGAGTTTTGCGAAGCGAAAGAAGACGCACTGCGTCGAGATTTTACGATTAATGGGATTTTTTATGATCCGATCAAGGATGAATACTTAGACTTTGTCGGAGGAAAACAAGATCTCAAACGAGGATTACTTAAATTTATCGGTGATCCAGAAGAACGAGTGCGAGAGGATTTTTTGCGAATTTTGCGCGCCGTACGATTTAAAAATCGGTTTGATCTAGCGTATGAACATGAAACGCGAGAGGTCTTGTCTCGACATGCGTCCCTTGTGGTCGATATTTCTGCGGAAAGAATTCG
>JBNKLH010000079.1:0-5284 GCA_050292255.1 Candidatus Altimarinota bacterium
TCCCCGATTTTTAAGGATCAGCGCCTCCAGATCAGACAGACACGAAATTTCTGGAGCGTCGCTCCATTCTCTCTCGGAAAAACTTTTCATCGAAAAAATGGTACTGGTTTTCCGGAAAATGAGAAGAGGAGAGTTCACAAAAATTTCATTATTTTTCTATTGGAATGGTTTGCAAAAACCTAGATTTAATGCTACAAATCTCGGGCTATGAAAGTTCACCTTTACGACTACCGATGGCGAGATGAACACACTTGTGCCTTTGAGGGTGCGGGAGTCGATGGCGTGTATTTTCAAAAATTTGGACGAAAACCGATTCGGTTGGGCGAGGATATTTCACTCGAAATTTGTAGTGATGTGCGATGTGCGGGGGTGATCGAAAATGACATCTGGAAACCGTGTCCGAAGCATTCTGTTGGGAAACCTCAGTGTGAATACTGCCGGGCGATTGCGGGGAACTTTGTGTTTACGGCGTTTGATGGATTTGATCAGTCCAATCTCAACGCGGGAGATCTGGAGAAAATCAGTGGAGAGCATGTTGTCTATATGGCGTTGTTTTCCAAAAATTTGGTGAAGATCGGGGTGTCCAAAATGGAACGAAAAACCATGCGTCAGATCGAGCAGGGAAGTTGGGCGACATTGTATATTGCCCAGACTCCAGATGGAGTAGCGGCCCGACAAATAGAGTCTCTGATCCGACAATCTGGTTTGCAGGACAAGATTAAAGCGAGTCAAAAATCAGATGTTTTGGTTCCAGAAATTTCTACTGTTGAGGCTGAAGATTTTTTGCGAGATCTTTGCAAGAATCATGTTTCGGCTCTCAATGATCATGAACACCTGAAATCTTTTTTGCTTTCAGAGCCAGAATTTATTGGCTGGGAAGAAGTGTATGGTTTTAAGGGATTGGAAAAAGCTCCGGTGACGATTACACTGGCAGAGGAGGGCGATTGGATTTCAGGGAAGATTGTGGCGTGGAAAGGTTCTTTCCTCGTGATTGATACAGGAGAGGGGGTGCATGCGATCAATGCCAAATCTCTTCGTGGTCGGGAAATAGAATTTGATCTCAAGCCGTACGGACTTGAAACTCAAGCGGCTTTGCAAAATACTTTATTTTAAAAATTGATGCGTATTCTTGAAATTGACGCTACCGGGGAATTCAAAGAACGAGAAGTGTCCCGAAAAGATATCTCGATCGAATTTGACGCGCACCTGCGGGATTTGCGACCGATTTTTTCTCTGCGTCAGATGCCGACACTCTCTCGTCGGGGGAAGGGAATCGTGTTGAACTTTCGTTCGGTAAAGGTGTTGATCGGGGACAAACATGTGTTGGTGTTTGGGATGGAAAGTAGCAAGATTGAGGATATCTTTGTCCCGGGACTGATTGAAAATATCAAGAAAGATGGGAGTCGATTTGAGCTCCAAGTGTTGGAATCGGCGTTGATGTATATCATCCAAAAGAGCAAAACAACCTATGAAAGAATTTCTCGTATTGCGGAAAATACGTTGAATACATTGCGTCATCAGGCGCGAGACGAACACTTCGAAAAACTCTTGGCATTGAAGAAACAACTCTTGAAACTCCAAAAAAATGTGAAAGAGCTGAATGAAATGATGGATGACATCTTGGATGATCCAGAGGAGATGGATGATCTCGTGCTCGGGCGGACGACGTCCAAGGCAGAAGATGAGGTGGAATCGATTCTTGAAAATGCCCTTGAGCAGATCGAGGATGTGGCGAATCGGATTGATGAGCTGGATGCGAATATTGACGACACGCAGGAGATCTTGACTTTGAAACTCTCCAGTCGCCGAAATGAAATCATTCGAATCGATCTTTTGCTTTCGGTGATCACGGCGATTTTTGCGCTTCTGGCGGTGGTGACAGGGCTCTTTGGTATGAATATCAAAAACAACCTCGAACCAAGCTTCAATGCGTTTATATGGGTGCTTGGGGGGATGGTGTTGTTTGGGGTTTTGGCGATGTTGGGATTGTGGTTGTATTTGAGGAAGAAGAAGGTGGTTTAATCCCCAACAACCGCGGACTTCGGAAAGAAAAAACTGGTGATCAAGAACCCAATGGCTGGGAGCGAGAACCAGATTTGGTAGTAGTCGATGAGGGTTTGGGCGATGAGTGATTGTTGATAGATGCTGATCTGGGTGGCGTGGATGATTCCTTCGGCGAAAGAGCTTCCGGAGAGATAGATCAAGATCGTGCTGACAAAGAGCATCGCAGAAAGAATTGAGAATACTCCGTGGATCACTGTCCGGGCGGCCCAGTGGTCGTGCTTGTCGAGGTGGATATGAAATCCTCCCTTAATCACAAAGATCAGTATTGCGATGACAAAAATCGCAATCCGCAGATAAATATAGAAGTTTCCTCCGGCCCCGATCATGTTTTGTAATGCTGGAGAGAGAGCCCCGATGGCTTCTTGGATGATCCGTGCAAATCCATCCGCCGTGAGTACCGCGATGTACATCGAAAGGATGAGTTTGATCGTCGCGTTTTGCCCGAGTAAGAAGTTGTAGGCAAACAAGATAATCAGCCCGACGAGGAGTACCAGATTCCAGGTGAGTACGAATTCCATGCAGATATTATGAGCAAAGCATTTCGTTTCGGCAAGTCGTGCGTATTTGATTTTTTCGCTTTTTTCAGGTACAATCAGCCGATCTAAAAACTTCTCATGAAAAAGAAAGGCTTGAAAAACAATGAACTCGTTTGGAATTCTCCACAACCACTGCCGCCAGAAAATTCAAAGGTCTATACGTATTTGATGCAAAATCCTTCCGGGATGATGATGGAGAGCAAAGAACCTGCTCGAAGACACTACCGGGAGCTTTTTAATGAGTTGAAAGGAGATATTCATCCCGCTTCAGCAGAATTTCCATACGCAAATTTAATGGGATTGGATGCGAAGCTCTTGAGAATTATGCCGTACATTCAAGTGTACCGAGCACTCAAGCCAGAACACCCAGAGCTGTATCTTTCTTCAGAAGACGTGAAGTCGTTTATGGATTTTATTGAAAAATCCCCCCGACGAGAATCAGGAGAAGACCTGTTTCCTGATTTTTTGTATGAAAAAATGCCAAAGAAGTTCGAAGAATTTCGGGCTGAAATAGAAAAGTTTGTTGAGAGACGAGATGCCATAAAGCAAAAAAAAGCCGCGACAAGCACGGCTGTTCATAGCATTGTGAATTCTCAGGAGCAGGCAGCTTAGTCTTTCGCTCGTTCGATGTAGTCTCCAGAGTCAGTATTGATCACAACCCGATCTCCTGTGTTTACAAAGAGTGGAACTCGTACCACGTATCCTGTTTCGATAGTGGCTGGTTTTGTCCCTCCGTTCGCTCGGTCACCCTGGACTCCCGGATCGGTTTGTTCGATCGTGAAAGTCATTTTTGCCGGCAACTGAACGTTGATAGGGCTGTTGTTGAAGTATTGAAGATCACAGTCCATTCCGTCCGTGAGGAAGTTGGCCGTTTCTCCAAGTGTGTCTTTTTTGAGGCTGATCGTTTCGTAGCTTTCTTGGTCCATGAAGTCGTAATCGTCTCCATTGGCGTACAAGAATTGAGCTCGTTTAAATACCACATCTGCTTCTTCGGCTTTGTCATTTCCTTGGAAAGTTTTTTCCATGACTCGTCCTGTGATGAGGTTTTTGAGTTTGGTTTTCATCACTCCTCCTTGTCGAGCGGTTTTTCCAAATTGGTTCCAAGTAACCACGTATGGTTCTCCATCAAGCACGATTTTCGCCCCTGACTTAATATCACTAATTCCTAACATCGGTTAAAAGTTTAAAAATAAAAAAGATATTTCTTCTGTATTGTCCGGATTTCATGGGATTTGTCAAAGAATGAGGTGGACAGCGTTTCTTGTTTTTGCGAGGAATGCGGGGGATTTTCAAATATTAAGATTGTATTTTGAGTCAGAATTTTCGCTAATCCAGGCTTTAGAAGTATTAATAATTTCTTCTAATAACAGTGAAAAATCACGCAAGGTAATCTTTTTATCATTAAGGAGCATTGCTTCTGCCTCCCCGTTTGTGTCTCCTCGAACCCATAGTTTAAAAAATAGATGTTCTTCGGACTTTTCGATAGGGGTAAGAATACTTGGTGTTATTTTTTTTAAAACATTAGAAATATTTTTTGGCATAAAAACGTTGTTTTTTAATTTTTCAATATTTGCGAGCTCTTTAAAGAAACTCACATCAACAGCAATGAATTTACTTGAATACTCTTGATCCATATGCCATGAAGGTTCAGAAAAATGTAGCTGAATAAAATGCTCTAGCCCTCCTAATGACTGACCAAGAAAGCTAATTTTTTTTATTTCCAAAAATAATTCATTTACAACTGTAAATTGTTGCTCGAGTATGAAATTATCTATTTTAAACCTTTGGAAAAGCAATAGAGCGATTATTAGAGTTGCGAGGCTTGAAACTAATGTTACGAGATTTGCAACTACACTTAATTTTTCTGTATCCAACAGTGACCACCAAGTAACTGTGAAATAAAGGGCTAAAACAATAATTAAAGAAAAGAAAATAATTAAAATTTTTTTCATTCTGATTAGCCTAATTTTTATTGGTAGTCATATGTTGTAAACCCAGATTACGCCTTTTTGATATGCCAGAAGTTCATCCCGAACAAAAGTCCGAGAATGATAAAGGCTGACCAGAAAGATCCAAGATTGACCATGAGAGCGATAGGCAAAAGGAGAATCGTAATGAGTTTGAAGTGCAAAACACTGTTGAAACTCTTTTCAAATCCCCAGTCTTTGATCTTGGCAAAGTGCCCCACTCCCCAAAAGACCAATCCCCAAAAGAGAGCGGAAACCAGTCGAAGAATAGTGATCGCAAACCAAATCACAAAGAAAAGGATCACCACTCCAACAGTTGAGATCATTTTTATGATTTTTGGCATCCATTCACGGACGGTTGCTTCATTCAACACGAGTTCTTTTTCTTCTCCGTCTTGATTGATCTGGAATTCCAGTTCTTTGAATGAGATTTCTTTTCGGGATACTTCATCTTCTTTTACGATAACCCGATCCTGATTAATAAAAAATCCTGCGTTGTATCCGTCCAACACATCTGGCGTGTAGCTATTGGTTTTCGTATCGAGGACAAATACAAATTCGTGATCTGATTTTTCTGGTTCAAAAAAGAGAGGATCCGGAATGTTTTCGGTGATGAGTGTTCCGTTTTCGATTCGTGCTTCTGCCCCAGCGGGGATTTTGCTCACGAGTTCTTCGTCGATGAATTTTGGCAAAAACGCTCCCAGAAAAATAGCGAGA
>JBNKLH010000080.1:0-5246 GCA_050292255.1 Candidatus Altimarinota bacterium
ACAAAAAGATACTAGTTTCCATTTTTTTGGTAGGAGTCATAGTACTTATATCCTTACAATTTGGATTTTATGAACTTATCCCGGGATTAAAAAGTAAGAAGTAGATTTAAATCACAGAAAAAACTTGCGCACTGCAAAAAAATTCATATCATCTGCCTGTCCGTAATACGGGCGATTAGCTCAGCTGGCTAGAGCGTCTCGCTTACACCGAGGATGTCACAGGTTCGAATCCTGTATCGCCCACCATTCAAATAATAAATACATCCGAAAGGATGTTTTTTGTTTTATAGGAAGGATGAGAACCGAGAGAGGTTCGATCATTTGTACCGACAGAGTGTAACGATGAGGATATAAATGCCTCGAGTAGCCGAACGAAGTGAAGCGTAAGGAGAGTATCCTGTATCGCCCACCATTCAAATAAAACATCGGTATCCCTCGAGGATAGCGATATTTTTTTATCAAATAATGATTTTTTGCTGAAGATGCCCGCTCGAGAACCTCTCTGGATAAGTGTAAAATAGAGAGGATGAATACAAAATCTTTGCGGTCAAAAGCGAGCCATATGAGCATATTTACCAAGGTTATCGTTTGGGTAATGATGTTAAGCATTATTCCCCTCTTGATAATGAACTACACCTCTTTGAGATATCTCAATAATGTGGAAGACGTTGCTCTGGAAAAAGTGAAAGAAATAGAAAAAATAGCCGTTGCAGATAGCACGGATGCACTCAATAAGCTTGGACAGGAAATTATCAAAGAAAAAGCCTATAGTGTCGCAAAACAACTGAAGATATTTTTGCAAAAAAACCAAAATCTCACGCTTGCTGAATTACAAAATAATCCAGAATTTCAAGAGATAAGCGTACAACCCGTTGGGAAAACCGGATACACAGCCACCATTAATGAGGACAAACTCACCATAACTTCTCATAAATATCCGGAAAAAATTGGTTTTAGTTTTTATGATTCAAGAGAAAAACTTCCTGCCATATATAAAATCATGATAAATGCATTTGGAGAACATGAATCCTCTGGCTATTACGACTGGGAAGAACCCGATGGCAGTCTCCGAGAAAAATACCTCCACATGGTTCCTATTGGTATAAAGACAGCGGATGGGTTTCATTTAAGTGTTGCTGCCACAACATATATAGATGAGTTTAATACTCCGGCAGAACTCATAAGTGAAAAATTAAAAATAACCCGAGACACTATCATTGAAAAAATCGAAGGCACTCACAAACTCATAAAACGAATCTCTATATTTACTATTATGGCTATTATTATTGCCGTAACGGTATTATCCTTGGTCTTTAGTAGTGCGCTCACAAGACCCATAAAGAGCCTGCGTGATGCAGCCGTAGAAATCGGAAAAGGTGATCTCAATACAAAAATCGATATTAAAACAGGAGATGAGATAGGAGATCTTGCTAGTTCATTCCAACAAATGGTCATCGATCTAAAGGAATCTCAAAAAGATCTCGCTAATTACAACAAGAAGCTGGAAAAAGATGTGGCCGAAAGAACAAAAGAAGTTTCAATAAGAACCAAAGAATTAGAGGCAAAAAACGCAGAACTTGAAAAATTCAACCGAATGACTTTGGACAGAGAACAAAAGATGATCGAGCTCAAGGCCGAAATCAAAAAGCTCAAAGAAAAAAAATAGAACTCAAAAAAGTGTTTTTTCAACTTTTATATAAAATCACATGAAAATAAAAATACACGAAAAAACGGACTGGATCATGGGAGGGACTACGCTCATCGGTGTGGGTATTGGATGCACTTTTCTTGAGACTTCAATCATTTTTTTCCTCGCCTCTATTTTAATAGGCATAGGGTTAGGTTTTGTCTTGGCTCCCATATTTTCAAAGAAATAAGAATGCTTTATTCGTTCTTATTCGGTAGAATGTGCGTATAATATTTAAATTTATACATGAAAAAATACGATAAAAAAGGCGCTGTCATCGGAGGATCTACCCTTATCGGACTCGGTGTTGGGTTTGCATTTCTTCAAACATCAGTCTTTCTTTTTCTGATGTCTCTTATGGTCGGAATTGGTATCGGAGTCGTCCTTTCTGCTTTCGTTGGAAAGAAGTAAGATTCAAAACTTCTCCCAAAATGAACAGAGAAATCTCAAAATTCTCTGTTTTTTTGAAACAAAATTTACCCGCAATGCGTTGCATAAAGTAGACGCCTTGTGTATATTCAGAGCAAATCAAAATGAAAATTAAAACGACTCTTTCAAAAAGCTTTTTTGCGCTCCTACTTTCATTAGGAGTATTTTTAAATATTGGGACTGCAGAAGCCAGTCTCCTTACAGAGGCTTCAGAAAACCCTTCCGGTCCAACGGGAATGATTGGAGAGCTGATCAACGCTTTTGGTGATCTTCAGGCCCTTGGGAGTCAGCTCACAGAAGAAGAAGCAAACCTCAACTTCGAACGAACATTCGAATTCCCCAGCTTGGTTCAACTCGAAAAAAATCAAAACTCAATCGACAAAAAAAACGAGGAAATTCTTGCGATAGAACAGAAAGTCCAACAATTAGACGAAACAATCGCTGACACAAAAGACATTCTCACTGCAATCCTTCAAGAACAGATTGATTTTGCGGATAATCCCCCCTTAGAAATGTCTGATGAGGATATCGAAAAAAAGATATCCGAATTTGATAATAAAGTAGAAGAATACCAATCGCTACTCGAAGAGTATGACGCTACTCAGGTCGAGTACGATGCAGAGATTAAACTATTAGAACTGGAAATCGAAGATCTTATTGCACGACAACCCGATCTTGAAACAGCCCTGGCTGAACGACAAAAAATCCAGATTGAAAATATCGCCCAATACGAAAAAAACATCGATCAAGTACTCGAACAAATCGCACGACAAAAACGTTTGATTGAATCCCAACTCGTCCGAGCAGGTATCAGTTTGGCGGTGTTTGCGGGAGCGATTCTTCTCTTGCTCGTGATTCGATTTATCGTTTCAAAAATCATCAAACGATTCTATATCAACATCACCGAACGACGAAAAAAAGCACTCCTTCGACTGAGTCGGATCTCCTTCAATGTGATCATCGCGATCGTTGTACTCACGATTCTCTTTTCTCAGTTCGCATCACTTCTCCCCTTCTTGATCTTGTTGGGAACGGGGTTTGCGTTTGCGGTACGAGACTCTATTTCGTCTTTTATCGGATGGTTTGTGATCGGGACCGATCGAGGGTTTAAGCTCAACGATATCATCATGATGGGCGATGCCTACGGACAGGTGAAGGAAATCTCTTCGCTCAATACAGTTCTCTGGGAAATGGAAGACGGTGTCCGTACGGGAAAACTCATCACCTTTCCAAACAAACGAATCTTCGATAAATCTCTCGTGAACTATTCTCGGGCCTTTAAAATCAACAGGATTCATGTGGCCTTTTGGCTCTCTCCAAAGTCAGATATTGAAGCGGTTCAAAATATTTTGATGCCTCTTTTGGAAGATATTCATGTGCAATTTGAAAAAGAAATTTCGCGTGCGAGAGGACTTTCTGACGAAGAAAAAATCCCTCGCATTGCTTTTGAATCACACGAAAAACACATCAAGGTAACGGGAGAAGTTCTCGTCCCATCAGAAGAAAAAGCCAGCATCAAACGAGATCTCACGGAGAAATTTTTGATCGCGGCACAGAAGAGTAAGAAAGTGGATTTGGGGGAATGAAAATGCCTTAGTCAAAGTTCGAACTCCTCGCTTATCCGCTATTTTGAGTTCGAACTTAAAACCTTAAATCTACTTCACCACAAACCCAACTAATTTCCCAGGAACGAAGATCTCTTTTTTGATCTCCCCTTCTCCGAGATATTTGGCCACTTTTTCCAGTTCTTTTGCTTTTGCAATAGCGTCCTCCTTGGAAGCATCTTTTTCAATTTCAAAGTCTCCTCGAAGTTTTCCATTTACTTGAACCGCATAAGTCACTGTATCCTCAATCAAGAATTTTGGATCGTATTCTGGCCATGGAGCATACGCGATAGAGGTATTGTGTCCCAATACTTCTGACCAGATTTCTTCCGCCAAGTGCGGCGCAAATGGAGAAAGCAAGATACAGATTTTCTCTGCTTCTGGATGTGAGAGATTGGTCCATTTTTGAACCTCATTAAAGAGAATCATCAACTGACTGATCGCCGTATTGAATTTAAAATCATCAATATCCTCTCCGACTTTTTTAATCGTCTGAGCCATGATTTTCTTACACTCATTGGTCGGGCACGTATCGTCGATTTCTTTTTCGTTAAAGACACGCCAAACCTTTTCAAGGAACTTTCGGATTCCTCCAGTGGACTTGGTTGACCAAGGTTTTGCCTGTTCGAATGGTCCCATAAACATCTCGTACATTCGCAACGTATCGGCTCCCATTTCGCTTACAATTTCATCTGGGTTCACGACATTTCCTCGAGACTTCGACATTTTTTCTCCGTCTTCGCCAAGGATCAATCCCTGATTTACGAGTTTTTTAAACGGTTCAATCGTATGCACATATCCCAAGTCATAAAGAACCTTGTGCCAGAATCGTGAGTAGAGCAAGTGCAATACCGCGTGTTCCGTTCCTCCCACATAGAGATCCACCGGTCCCCAGTATTTTTCGATTTCTTTATTGCAGAATTCTTTGTCATTTTTTGGATCCATGTATCGGAGCCAGTACCAACTACTTCCGGCCCAGTTTGGCATGGTAGAGGTTTCTCGGGTAAATTTATGCGTTGATTTCCCTTCCGGAGCGTGACCAATGATCACGGTTCCTTCATCGGTGATGTATCCTTCGACGTTTACCCAGTCTGTGCATCGAGCCAATGGAGCTTGTCCACTATCGGTTGGATGGAAATCATCGGTTTCCGGTAACTTCAATGGTAATTCTGAGTCATCCAACGGGTAGCAATCCCCCGCTTCATCAAACACCAAAGGGATCGGTTCTCCCCAGTATCGTTGTCGCGTAAAGATCCAGTCTCGGAGTTTGTAGTTTACTTTTTTCGTTCCGAGTTGTTTGTCTTCGAGCCAGGAAATAATTTTTGGCCGAGCTTCTGCAGACGTAAGTCCATCAAACTCTCCTGAGTTCACCAAAATCCCTTCATCGGGAAAACAAACTTCCAATTTTTGAACTTGTTCCCAGAGTTCATCATCCTCCGGTCGAATAGATACTTTAAGCGGAATATCGAACTTTTTCGCCATTTCAAAATCTCGTTCATCATGCGCATCGGCAAACACGATTCCCG
>JBNKLH010000081.1:0-5235 GCA_050292255.1 Candidatus Altimarinota bacterium
TTACAGACTCCAAGAAAAAGGAACGGAGGCTATTGAAGAGATCCGGAATGATCTTCTTTTAAAAATAATGAAACAGGTACTTTCCGAAAAAGGGGAAATACAAAAAAAACTTTTTGACGAACACGTTGAACAGGGGCGAAAACTGTGTGAAGAGGGAAATTATTTGGCGCTGCCTCAAATAGAGAAGCACCTGCAGAATTATTCTCAAAAGATAATTGAAAAAGGTATTCAAAGACAGGAGGGTTGCTCGAAAATAGAGATGTTCTTTCGGGAATATTTTCAGTAGATCAAAAGGGGGGCTTTGTGAGAATGTACGAAATAGCGCGGGTTGACCGTTGAAAAATATTCCTGTAGTGCTGAAGGTGTGAAGCTGACGGTTTTGCACAGAAAGAAGAACACGAAGGCTTCCGATTTGTTCTTTTACGGAATCTATTTTGTTTATATGGCAGGGATTTTCCCATTTTTTTGTGAGTAAGTTCTTGCCATATTATGAATCTAAAGTAACGAAAGGAGGTGTTGAAATTATGAAATTTCCAGCAGGATTTAAAGTTTTTATTACGCTCATGGTGCTCTTTGTTTTAGGCGTTATAGTTGTAACGTTTATTCAAAAAAATAGGCAAGTCGAAAAGGCGCATGAAGACTTTGCTTTGACTATGGATACGTCGGTGGTCAAATCTTGTGATACGGTATCTTTTTTTCACGTCAGCATTGGAGATTATGATTGTGTTGTCGGGAAATGGGTTATTGGGGAAGATACTCTTTTGGGAGGGTATTTTTATAAGGATAGTATTTGGAGAGAGATGAATGAAAAAGAGGTTCAATTTTTATTACAAAAGGTCCCGTAGAGATAACAAGCACTGGTAGATTAAAATAATTTATCGGTGCTTTTTCTGTTTTTTGAGATATTTACAAAATGTTTAAATGTGTTTTATTGACTTTTGTTTGAATTGTGCTATAAATCTCTCGTGAAGTTTTTGACGGTCTTTTTAGACAGATACAAAAACCTCCGAAACGCTCTTTGACGGTTTCTAGTAACACGATACTAAGGGTGTCTAATGAGATTTTTTTTCGCGAGAAAGAAGTCTTTTGAGACATCATTTAGTATTCATTTAATTCAGATAAATTATGAGAAATTTAGTGTTTATTGCTCTTTTGGGGCTTGTGTTAATAGCTGCTTCTTGTGGAGACGACGACTATTCCCGTAATAAAATCGCCGGGGGCGACTGTGAAATGTACTTTAAAGTAGAATCGGGGAAATCTTTGGACTACTACACAAAGTCTACAGTTGTTTCAGTTGAAATTGGTACAGTATTTGATCTTCCAGTGTATCTTAGTAACATTCGGGCGGATTATGATCAGGCGCAGAATGTGTTGGATAATAATCTATTGGAATTTACTTCTATTTCAATTGAGGTCCAGGTGGGATGGGAATTCTGCTATGACGGAGATGAATGGAGGTTAAACGGAAAAACTTCTAAGGAATGGAAAAATAAAAAGTAATTATGTGTTATGAAGGGAAACCGATCTGGGCGATAAGGCACCTTTTTCTACAAAGGTGTCTTTTGCTTATAAAAAAAGACGATTAAATCGTCTTCTTTTTGGTATCCCCGCTAGGAATTGAACCTAGATTTTAGCCTTAGAAGGGCTCTGTTCTATCCATTGAACTACGGGGACTCGTCGGAGCTGACTCCGCTATTTCGTTTTTTGCTTCGCAACAAACTACATATGCTGCGTAAGCTCCTCCTCTCCACAAAAACGCGCGCTTCGCTCTCCGCCTTTTCGTGGGACCTTTCCTTGATTGGGTGTTCTGATTCTAGATGATTCCAATTTTCAGACAAGAAAAAAACCATCTCACAGGGGAGCTGGTTTCTTTCTGGTGGATCAGGTGAGGTTCGAACTCACGGCCAATTGGTTAAGAGCCAACTGCTCTACCACTGAGCTACTGATCCGCCTGCGCCATTCTCCAAAAAACGTAATTTTTTTCAACTCTTTTTGCATCTTTCCGAAATTTTTTGCACAATGCGAGCGTACTTTTTCCAAAAGAATGATCCTAACGCGCCACGAAATCGCCCAATTGATGACAGAAGGGAAACTTGAATTTGTCCCAGCGTTGGACGGATTCCAAAACCAACCTCATGCGGTGGATCTGCGTTTGGGGACGACGTTTTATTTGCCAAAAACATGGCATTTAACGGACAGTGGGCGAGAAGTGATTCGCGTTGATGTGACGGAATCCGATGCAGAAAATTTTGAAAAAATAGAACTCAAACCAGGACAGTTCTTCGAACTCGCGCCAGGAGAATCTATCATTGCCAGTACTCTTGAAAAGGTGTCCCTACGGGCTGATGATCTGATGGGGATCTTGTATCCGCGAAGTTCGGTCAACCGGCGGGGATTGTCTGTGGATCTCACGGGGATTGTAGATGCACATTATTCAGGGCATTTGATGATCCCGATTCACAACAGAACTTCTCGGCAGATTATTCGGATTTATCCAGGAGAACGGATTTGTCAGTTGGTATTTGAGCAGCTTGCGAATGACTTGCAAAAAGGTGACGCCCTCCGTCATGGAGTTGGAAGTGCGAAATATGAGGGAGCCAATGCCAAAAGTTTATCTCTCAAAAAAGATAATGAATCAGAGTTAGATTTTATCCGACGAGGAGATTTTGATGGACTCAAAAAGATTGATTATCACGGAAAAAATGAGTGATATTTATGTCCCCGAGGGACGAGAGGTGAAGTTTGTCCACGAGGCAAATGAATTTATGAAAGCCGCAAAAGAAGCGGCTCTCTCATCTTCTACAGATGCCAAGCATCCTACGGGAGCGGTTATTGTCCGTGATGGAAAGATTATTGGTAAAGGTGCAAATATTTCGCAATTTCACGAAAAACTCTTTTGTGTTCGAAAGTTTGTGCGAAATGTTTTTCCCGTTCAAAGCGGAAAGGGGTACTGGATGTGTCCGGGGTGTTCGCCGAAATATCATGCTGAGCAGACAGCCATTTGGAATGCTCGAAAAGCACAAAACGACCTTCGGGGTTCGGACTTATATTTGTGGGGGCACTACTGGTGTTGTCATAGTTGCTGGGATCGGATGATCGAGGCCGGGGTTGAAAATGTGTATCTAATGGAGGGGGCGGAGGATTTGTTTAGGGTTTAGATTCGAAATAATTTTTCGGCAGTTTGAACCATTTGTTGGACACATATTTCGGGGTCCATATTTTTGAGTTCTGCAATTTTCCCTACGATCTCTGGGAGAGCGGCCGGCTCGTTGTTATCATGATCTTTTTTCCATTCCTCGGGACGCATAAATGGCGCATCTGTTTCGGTAATGATGTATTGGAGTGGTATTTTTTGCACGGCTTCTTTGAGTAATTTCATGTGAGGGTAGGTCACGAGACCGCCAATCCCAATAAAAAATCCATATTTTTCTGTGAAGACTTTTGCGACATCGAGCGTTTCAGCAAAGCAATGAATGACCCCGCCAACGGACTTTGCGACAGATTTATGCGCTTCAAAAAAGTCGAGCATATCATCCGTGGCGTCTCGCATATGGATAATAAGCGGAAGATTGTGTTTTTGGGCGAGCGCAAAATGTGCTTCAAGTGATTCAAATTGTTCTTTTTCTGTCGTACGAGCTTTGTCATGATAAAAATCCAAACCGGTCTCCCCGACTCCTTTTATCTTTTGCGGATTGTTTGCAATAAGTCCTGAGAACATTTCCATAAGCTGGTTAATGCTTTTAGCCTTTGGCTGATATTCTTCCCATCCCCAAATAGCAAACTCAGAAGCTTGCCCGATACGGAACACATCCGTTGGGTGCAACCCCACAGAAGAGAAAAATCCATCGTGTTGTTGAGCCAATTCTAGTGCAGCGAGAGAAGAGGTTTCATCACATCCGATTTGAATTTGTTTGATCACTCCGGCATCCTTGGCTCTCTGGATCATGCCTTCACGATCAGCATCAAAGGCTCCAAAGTATCCGTGCGTGTGGGTATCGATAATTTTCGTCATATTGCAAACAAGTGAACGTCTTCTGTTGTATTCTATGGTAAACTTATCCTGATGAAAAAGATTTTCGCCGTAATCGCTTTTCTTCTGTGTCTTGGTTCAATGGGAGAAATGGTTTTTTCTGCCACGTATACACTTCCGTATATTTCTCTCAATAGAACTCCGTACGCCAAAACGAATAAATCAGATGCTTATAATTATAAGCGTTTTTATAAAAGAAATGCGTATGTTCCCCGGCAGCAATGGGACTCTCGAGTGAGGATCCACCAATATCGATATTCACCAAAATTCCAACCATCAGACTATGAAAAATGGCGAATGATGTCGGGAGATAGTTATGATTTGTCTGCCACAGAATACAACCAATCCAATGGAGGAATGACCCGAGAAGAAGCACGTCAAAAAGCTCTTGAAGAATCTGCCAAACGAAAACGAGGGCAGATGTGTGGAGAGAATTTTTCAAGTGATGAAGACATTGAGCGTTGGGATTGTGAGTGTGATTTGAGCCAAGAATACGAAGATCGAGAATGGGAATGTAACAATAAACGTCAGGAATTTTGTGCGTATGATGATTCTTCTCTTGGAGAATATCTGACGTATTTGGAAGTAAAAAATCGTTGTTGTACGTGTGACGATGGATGGAAGTGTGAATACTCAACGGTGGCCGGAAGTGATGTCGCGCATGAGTGTTCTGGGGATGTGTATGTGCAGAGCGATAATTAAAAAAGACCTTTCCTTGTAAGTTGAAAAGGCCTTTTTCTTTGCGTTATGGGTGTGTTTTTTTCAGTGAGTCAATCAATGATTTTCCCCAATAATAGGTTTTGTCATCCATGATTTTCCATTTTCTTAAGAAGATTATCTCCTCTTGAAACATTTTGTGCTGGGCATTTACGCTGTCCTGTTTTTCTTTGCTGAACTCGGACTGAACGGCCTCCCAATGAGGTATTCTCTCTAAGATCAAGGAATCGGCTTTGATGCGTTTTTGAACGCCGAGCTCTTTCTTCGACCTATAGATTTCCAACGAGTCAGCAAAAACCTCTAAAGTCCATTTGGAAAAATTTTTTTTCAGTTCATTGGCATAGATGTCCAGCCAGAACTTCATCTCTTTAGATTGAATTCCCAGTTTATCAGCTTCTTGAAACAGTTTATCAGCTCGCTCTTTTTCATCAGTCAATCTTTGGCGTTCTTGATAATCTGCGCATCCGGCGAATAAAAGGATGCTAAAT
>JBNKLH010000082.1:0-5227 GCA_050292255.1 Candidatus Altimarinota bacterium
CACTTCCTTGGCCGGGTGGGCCGTGTCACTGTTGGTGCAGCCCACTGCAACAGTGGTGTTTCTCTTTTATACTTTCGATTAATTCAAAACTCAATTCAAATTTAGTTTAAACTTCAAAAATTCATAGGGATTTGAATAAATTTGATAAAATTATAAATTCAATTCCATAATTTGAATTCAAACTTAATCTCTGAAATAAAATTATAAAATAATTTTATTTAGTAATTAATTATAAATGATCATTTAATACGTAAAGTTATGAGCAAAAAAACATTTGAAACAAGCTTAAAAAACGCAGGCATCACTGAAACAACAATCGAAATCCTCATCAAAGAAGGTTTTACGGACACTTCCGAGCTTAAGGATTTTACCTATGACATGCTAAAAGAACTGAAAATTAATGCTCCCCAAGCCATGAAATTAGCAAAGGAATTTGGTGGCTCAACGACTCACACTGAAAATTCCAATGACTCTCAGGCTGGACTAAAAGCAATCGCTGATGGTCTTGTAGCCGGTCTAAAAGGCGACAAAGAGTTGAAGGACATGAAATTCGAGGAACTTTTAAATGTTGGAATCAGTGCTAAAGAAAACTCAGACACTGATCTGGCCGAAGCCGTCATCACTGAAATTACTTCACGTATTTTAGGATTTAATCCTGGAACAAAAGTGGTAGAAATGTCTAAAAAAGTGATCGATGTGAAAAAAACCGCCTCAAATCTTTCTACTTTGAAAAAAGGTGGGAATTTGGTACTTGGGGCCGGCCGCATTACATTAGAGGAAGCTCTTGGATGCGAACAGTGGCTTATTGTTGTTCCGACGACTGGACAGGCTAAAATTGGTGGTATTTCTGATAATCAATTGGATTGGTCTGTCATTTCTGATGAACGCAATCAATTTTGGCAATGGTTGGTTCAAGAAAATGACGCAATTATTCAGGGAAAGAATGAATTCGAAGCCTATGATTTATTGACTGCAGAAAAACTGACTGGATCATTTGCTTTGAAATTTAAGATTTTTGAAGAATCGGTCCCTGCGGCAGAAAGAAGACCGGTAAAGGTAAAAGCTTCTGGAAAGCAAACAGCATACAGCTTTCCGTCAAAAAATTCCGGAAATGATGACTTCTACACTCTGTTGCACGAAGAATCGCAAAACACAAACCCCAAATACGGGAAAATTGCGGAAAAGATGATTAATTCTGGAAAATATGCTTCCAGTGTCACTTTTCTGGTGCAAGTGAAAACAGGGCAATTGCGCGAGCCTTACAATACCACGCTTAATAAACTGTTGAGTATTGTAAATAACACCGGCTCTACAAATTGGGAAGATCAACTAAAAAATGCCGAGAAAAATGGAACTTTGTTGAAAAAATTAATCGATGACATGTTACAAAACCAATCGATAAAGAGTCGATTTGAGAATAAACTTAACAGTGTGGCAGGTTATATCAGTTATGATAACACAAACGCCAATGGTTACGTTGTAAATGAACTTAAGCAGATCATCGGGCTGGTTAATTATAAAGGAACCGGTCCTGGTGGCAGAGACTAGTCGATTTATTTTTTAATTGTTAAGAAGAGAGGCAATCAAGCAAATGGCAGTCAATACACTTGTATTGGTTGCCTCTTTTTTTATGCAACATTATAGTAAAGACAAAGCTCTTTATTTCTAGAATATGTCTACTATCAACCAACTCATACAACAGTTTCAAGCACTCAGTTTTGAAGATAAAAAAGCAAAATTGATCCATGTTTTTGAAGGTCTCAAAGGAACACAACCCGTGTTTGAGGAAGTTCTCGACGCCCTTTACAATAATCCAAATGTAGATGATGAATTCTTGAATTCTTCGTACGAAACCGTGATCACCCTCGCCAATAATATCGATGAACTCCAAAAATCTCATCGGGTTGAAGATATGGGAGAAAAACTCCAAAAAAACATGGCCTTTATCCGAGAAAAAGAAGCCCAAGCCTCCTTACAAGAAAATGCCGAAGATGTGCTCTCCGCGCTTGAAAGTACGCCTCAAAAGAAATCCTTCTTCTTGCGATTAAAGCAGTTTTTTGGTATAATCGGGTAATGTAAACCACCTAAAATTTTTACAAAATGCCTATCAATGTTGAAGTCTCCGCCGAAACAGAAAAAGGGAAAGCTCCTGATCAGAAGCTTCTTGATAACCTTGCCGTACTCCTCAGAAATGACGCACGAAAAAACGTAGACAGCTTCCAAGCTGACGATCGCGAACAAATCCAAAACTGGCTCGATGATGCGGGGAAAAAGCTCAAGAATGATCTTTCTAGAATCTCTGTAAAATATTCAACCGGGGACCAAAAAGACTACGCCGTGAACAAAGGAGAAGTGCAAGATGAAGCTATGGAAGCAAAAGAAAGCAAGCTCGGGGGAAGTCTTATTAAACTCCGACAAAGTCTTGAGGGACAACACGTACCTATATCCGGAGAATATAAACGAATTATCTCAGATGTCGAAAAACAAATTGAAAAGGGAGAGGCGTCCCTTTCTGATATAAACGATATAACAGGAGCAACTATGCTGGGTTTTGTGAATAAAAAAGGAGATGAAATTAATATTGCGATTCAAAAAAATAAAATTGATTACACTGTCATTTATGCAAATAAAAGGATTACAAATGCATATGCAAGCATAGGGCTCACTGACGAAAAAGAAAAAATACGACCTGACCTCCGAGAAGAATTTAAGAATCTTTAAAACAAATTACTACAATGGGAGAAAAGTCTAAAAATGTCCTTTCCGAACAAGCTCAAAACCAATTAAAAATTCTCGCAAATGCAAACAAAGAGAATCCTGGAGCAATTACCCAGGAAGTGGTAGATGCATTCATTAGTGGGGCAGTATTTCTAGAAATCACTGATCAGGATATTGAAATTGCAAAAGGCCTTGTAGAAAAGCCGAAACTCTAAAGAACATCCTCCGAAAAGAAAGGCGACGAATTCTATCGGCTTCATTTGACAATTTCGCGCGCGCTCGTACAATCGACGAGCTCTTTTTTGAGGATATGGGTCGGTAGCGAAGTGGTCAAACGCGGCAGACTGTAAATCTGTTACCTCTGGTTTCGCAAGTTCGAATCTTGCCCGGCCCACCATATCAAAAAATACGAAGGACAAGCCGCACTTGTTCTTTTTTTGTACCTCCCGCATAAAGCTCTCTCCCTACATATAGAGCTTCGATACAGATTCTTTGGCCGCCACATTCTTGATCACATCTGCGAGCAATGCCGCTACAGAAAGTGTTTTGAAGTTCTTTGGTGGGTTTTCAACCGGTAATGTATCCGTCGCGATGATCTCTGTAAAATTCGCTTCTGTGAGACGTTCTCTCGCCGGTCCAGAAAAGATCGCATGCGTCGTCGCAAGATACACTTCTTCATTAGCCCCAGCGTTCAACAATCCCTGTTTTGCCGCACACACAGATCCGGCCGTA
The DNA here is from genome assembly GCA_050292255.1 of Candidatus Altimarinota bacterium. Lineage (GTDB taxonomy): Bacteria > Patescibacteriota > Gracilibacteria > UBA4473 > UBA4473 > JBNKLH01. The sequence continues at coordinate 3,451 of JBNKLH010000082.1, forward strand.
TCGACCATATCGTCGACAATAATTGGAGTTTTCCCGGCCACATCTCCGATCACATGTGTCACTTCTGAAACATTGTGAGCCGGACGTGTCTTGTGCAAGATCACAAGCGGAGCTCCCAAATCATCTGCAAATTTCTTCGCTTCTTTGGCGCCTCCTGCATCTGGAGAAACAATGACTGGATCTTTGAGTTTTTTCTTTTTGAAGTACTCGACCAAGAGTCGTCTAGGATTGAGATTGTCCACCGGACAGTCGAAAAATCCCTGGATCTGGTCTGAGTGCAAATGCATTGTGATCACATGATCCGCTCCCGCTTGTCGAATCATATTCGCCATTAATTTAGCTGAAATCCCTTCTCGTGGACCATGAATTTTATCTTGTCGAGAATACGGAAAATAAGGCATGACGACATGAATTTTCTCCGCAAAACTTCGTTTCGCCGCATCGATCAAGAGAAAAAGTTCGATCAAATCATCATTCATATGTCCGGTTCGCCCTGTTTGTACCAAGAAAATTTCCTTTCCCCGAAAAGATTCTTCAAACTTTACATACCGTTCTCCACAGGCAAAAGTCTTGATAGTCGTTTCTCCAAGAGAAATCTCAAGCTGATCACAAATCGCTTGTGCAAATGCTTCGTGGCTGGATCCGGCAAAGATTTTAAAATTCATCGATCGGATTTTGACAAATTTTGCTTCAAATCGCAATATTTCAAGGCATGAAATCTACCCGTCTTTCTCTTGTTACCGTAAATTTTGGAAGTGCTGACAAAGTAAAACGTCTCTGGGATTCGATTCAAAAGTTTCCTCCCAGCGTTCCTTTTGAGTTTGTCATTGTCGATAATCCAACGCGCAAGAACCAAGATGCCGAAAAACTAAAAAAACTCTTTGAAAAAGAGAAAAACGTCCACCTCGTACTCTTGTCAGAAAACGGGGGATACGGTCGGGGAAATGCAGAAGGAGTTAGATTCGCAAGTGGGGAGTTTTTAGCAATTGTAAATCCGGATATAGAAGTAGAAAAAGACACACTTGATGTATTGTTGAAAACCCTTCAGGCAGACAAAAAAAATGGAATCGTCGTCCCTCTGCTCAAAACACACGATGGGAAGATTTTAGAAAATGCCCGCCCTTTCCCAAACGTGGGAAAACTACTCAAACGTCGGCTCTTTGGGACACAGATCATAGAAGAAAAATCACAAACCAAAAAAGTACATGAGATAGATTGGGCACAGGGAAGTTTTTGGATATTGAGAAAAGAATTATTTGAAAATTTAAACGGCTTTGATGAGAGATTTTTCCTCTTTTTTGAAGATACAGACTTTTGTCGACGTGTCTGGGAAAAAAAATTAAAGGTCCTCCAAAATCCACATGCCATCGCTATTCATTCCCCCAATCGATTATCCGGAGGAAATATATTTAAGGCTTTGGGACGCAAAACTTTTTGGATCCACGTATCGAGCATGCTGAAGTATTTCTGGAAGTGGAAATAAACGACTCTTTTTGGGGATTCCGTTCCTCTCCTCTATAATCAAATCATGCATTTTATACTCACAGATATTGAGCTCTCTTTGTTTATTGGGATCAATCCCGAAGAAAAGGAGGAAAAACAAAAAATAATTCTCACCGTAGAGTGGGATCTAAATGACTCTTCCGCCCCGCAAACGGACAATATTGGGGACACGGTAGATTATTTTTCCGTCCGGGAATTTATCAAGAACTATCCCCAAAATCGACATTTCAATCTCATTGAATATTTCCTCAATGAACTCCGAATGGAGCTCTCT
>JBNKLH010000083.1:0-1642 GCA_050292255.1 Candidatus Altimarinota bacterium
TTATGCGAAAAAACGAAAGACGCAAATTTTTTTCGGGAAAATTCTATCTCAATAAAGAAAAGGCTGATATTTTTTATTTTCTGTCATATACTGTACCCGTTATAACCTTTTTCTTTTCAAATGTTTTCCAAAAAACAACTGTTGCTTTCGGCTACGTTCTTATTTTCCTTATTTATTCCGCTTTTCTCTCAGGCGGGGTTTGTGGAGTTTCGGACGCCTCACATAAAGAATGATTATTGTGGAGGAAAAATGTCTGCGTACAACTGTAAATGTGCGTGGCATGGGCAGTATTGTGATCAGGTGGGGATGACCCAAGGTCAAGCGGCAGAGTATGTGAATAGATCCTATAATTCATGGGTGGCAGAATTGAAATCGGCAGAAAAAAAAGCCTGTGAACAATCTCTGGGGATTTGGAAGGGGAATGGATGCCTTCACTGTGACCCCGGAGAATTTTTGGTTGGAGGAAGTTGTAAAAAACTGAAAGATCTTTGTTCGAACGATCCGAATGTCCGATATGCAAAAGGAAAGTGTGTTTGTCTGAATGGATTTAAGTTAGCAGCAGATAAAACCTGTGAGGCTCCGTGTAACGAAAAGGATCCCAATATTTATTTTGATGAAAACTTGCAGGACTGTGTCTGTAAATCAGGATTTGCGTTTGATGGAGAACTCTGTGTGGGGATGTGTGGAAATGATCCAAATGTTTCCTATGTGGAAGAATCAGGCGAATGTGTTTGTAAAGAAGGATATGCCTTGGAGGGAACGGCTCCGGATTTTTCTTGTGTAAATCCCTGTGGAGATGATCCATTTATCCAATATAACGCGGAGGTGGACGAATGTCTGTGTCCAGAAGGGTATGAAAAAAAAGACGAAGAGGGAGTTTTATCTTGCCAAGAATCAGAAGAGGTTGAAATCAAAGTAACCTACGAAGGAGCTGAACCACCACTTATCGCAGATGGAGAAAGCGAGTTGAAAATGGATATATGGGTAAAAAATGCCCAAACAATGGCGGGAGTGAGCAGTACGTTTGAAATTGGATATACGACGGCTCCCACAAAAGGAGTGATTACGAATACAGAAGAGCTAGAAACAGGACATTATGTATTGAGTTATAAAACTGCCGCTTTGCCAGCAGGATTTCAAGAGGGAGAGGATTATGTATATGTGTTTTTTAAAAGTCCTAAAAACGGAGAAACCAAACGGAAAACACATGAAATTAAACTTGCGGGAGGAATGCCTATTACGATCAAAAAAGAAGGGTTTGTAGAACAAAAAGCGATTGTTACGTTTAAATCCAACGAGGCAAAAGTAAAAGTCTACGTCAAAACAGAAGACGAAAAGAAGATTCCGGTAGAAGATGCATTGGTGTTGTTGGATAATACGTTTGATGCAGAACGAACGGACAACGACGGGGAAGTGGTTTTGACATCACCCAAAGAAATATCCGGAGACAAAAAATCAGAGCTGGAAATCATTTTGGAACTCACGCCTGAAATATTGGAATACAAAAAAGAAACGAATGCACAGTATCGACAAATAGTAGAAGGGGAGCGCGGTATCACCAATCCAACGGTGAAGGATTTTATTCAGAATTTTGAAAAATATTTAGCAGCGGTCTCCAATGATGATGCAGAAAAAACAATTA
>JBNKLH010000083.1:1652-5220 GCA_050292255.1 Candidatus Altimarinota bacterium
TTGGATTGCGTCGGACAGGGTATGCGTTGCTCTACATGACAGAAGGGAAATCACTCGCAACAGATGTCTCAAAAGAACTAGCCGGATCTATCAAAAACCAAATCTCGGATACGCTTGATTTGTTTGGTGCAGCGGATGCAGTAAATGACAAATTGAAAGAAAAAATTTCTACGGAAAAGCTCGAAAGTGCTGGGAGCGCCGCTCTTGAAAAGTTTAAATCGCTTTCTCCTACATTAACGGAAAAGGCGGATGCCATGACAGCAAAGTTTCAATCTGGAGTGGTAGATATGATGAAAGCGGGGATCAAGAAGTATGCTCCGGACTTTAAAGATGAATGGACGGACGATTTGCTCGGACTTTTCTTTGATGGATATGGGAAAGATGATTTGATCGAAAAGGGGACGGAGAAGGCTCAAAATTGGGCGCAAGATGCAATTGAGTCAAAGATATCTGAATATTTGCAGGATGCGTATGATGACATGCTCAAATCTCAGATGAAGGAATTGGCCGAAATGATCCAAGAAAATCGGTTTGATGTAACAATGTTTGAGTTCAATCGAGAAGTGGCGAAGCAAAGTTTTACGGATCTTCGTGCTCGATATCTAAAAGCTCATGAAGTGAGTTACAACGTTTCAGGGATCAAGGATTCAGTAGATCTCTTTAACAATACGATTGGAGAAGCTGGGAAAATCACAGGGTTTTGGAAGGCTCAAGCGGAAGCATTTGAAAAAGGGTACAAAGCGGTTCGATCAGGAATCCTTAATAATGTAGAGATTTATTATTGGTTTGATGCGTATGGAGGATTTATGAAAGAAGTGCGAGGAAATATCGATCAAGCGTTGGGAGTGGCGATGGCTCCATTTGAAAATCCAGAACGAGCCTTTTCTTTTTCATTGATACCCGTGGCACATGCAGAAGCCCCTATTGCAGAACCGACATCTGATGAATTAGCGACCTACAAAGAATCAAGTGCGACTCTTTCGTTTTTCGAATCTATGGAGGATGTGAATGATCTATTTCTGGAAGTCTTTCCCGAAGATATGGATGTAATAGCCGTGAAAGAAATGGTGACAACGAATGCAAAAGAAGCACAAGAAAAGTTAGAGAATCTTCCTCCGACGGTAGCAGTATGGGATGCTCAAACGGCTCGAATGAACGAACTCGATGAAGACGGCGACGGAGAACTGACACTCAAAGATGTAACCGGTGCAGAATGGGCTGCTATGGGATTCGTATTGGCATTGGGATTCCTTGTGCTTTGGGGAATTATAAAACTCATAAAGAAAATTTTCCGACGCAAGAAATAAAATAAGATTTAAGCGGGAGGTTAAAATACCTCCCGTTCTCTTTGCCGAAAAAATAAGCAGAAACATTTGCAGGTATTTCAATTTTTCGTAAAATCTCCTCGCTCTGGCAAACAGACCTCAAACGGAGAGGTGGCAGAGTGGTCGAATGCGTCGGTCTTGAAAACCGATGAGGCGGCAACGTCTCCGAGGGTTCGAATCCCTCCCTCTCCGCCATAAAAAGCATCCACAAGAAGGGTGTTTTTTTGTGTCCTCGTTAATCGCTCTTGACTTTTTATTAAAAATATACAATAAATATATTGTTTTAAAAAATACTATGACACTCGACGAAAACATAAAAGCAGGAAAGGAACGATTGGATAAAACTGTTACGGAAACCAATGAAACCCTTTTTGATACAGGAAACAAGCAAATTGAACGACTTGAAATACAGGTTGATGATACGCTCGAAGACCTTCAAACGAGAATAAAAAACGGAATTGATGAGCTCTCATCGAGCGCAAAACGGACAATGCCAAAGAATTACTTTCCGAAAGCCTCTTCGTAAGAACCGCTGGCGACGCAGATGAAAGCATCCTGAAGAAGGGTGTTTTTTTATTTCTTAATAAAAAATGACAAGAGCTTTCGCCCTTGCCATATTTATTGAAACGGCTGTGTGTCTTAGTTTAACTCCCCGGGAAAGCTCATATCTCCTTGCGGAGGTTCCATCATACCTTCTTGACGATTTTCTTCCATGTAGGCTTGTCGTTCGTCTTCACTCATATCATCCCAATTTTCTGGAAGTTCCATTCCTCCTGGGCCACCTCTTTCTCGATCCATGCCTTCGGGTCGATTCGCTTCCATATAGGCTCGTTGTTCTTCTTGTGTCATATCATCCCAATTATCGGGTAACTCCATCCCTCTAGGCCCCCCTTGGAATCCTTGTCCATCCATATTTCCCGGCATCATTCCACCCCCACCAGGACCTCCTCGCATAGCAGAACCATATTTTGTAATCACAGAATCAAGCGTGAGTTCGGTATATGCTTCTCCGTTGAGGTAAAACGTATACGTCTCTCCGGATTTAAGTTTTGAAGAAGAATAGGTGACAGATTGGAATGTTTTTTCTGGAGTAAAAGAGAAAATTTCGTCTCCATTTTTATCCTCGAGAGAAACCAATGCACCTGCATTTTGAGTGGTTTCAAAGTTTACCTGTAGTCCGTATTGAGTTGATGTTTCATCAGGTGTTTCTGCCATCCCAGAGCTTCCTACAGCGATGATAGTCCCACCAGAAACAATGAATTCGCCATTCACATCAATCGGTCCATTTCCATTATTGATAGGGCCATTTACGATTAGAGTTCCTCCGGTCATCATGGCATTTCCATTCGAATCAAATCCATCTCCACCTGTATTCATAATAATCTCTCCTCCGTAAATATTGAGTTCTCCTCCTTCGAGGACATCAAACATTCCTCCACCACCTCCTCGTCCACCACGTCCTCCTGCGTCAGTTTGAGTCGAAGCGGATTTTGCTTGAGCTACATTGAGTCCATCATCTTTTGAAACAATGGTAATTTTCCCATCATGAATGGTGATTTTTTTTCCTTCAATTCCTTCGTAGGATTTCAAAATATCAATGGTTCCACTCAAAATTTCTACAGATTGTGCTCCATGGATAGCATCATCACCAGCACTAATCTCTATTTCACTTTCTTCAATCGTAATCGCTCCGGCACCTTCACCTTCTGCGTTATCTGACTTAAGGGTGTCTCCACCAGCTTCTAGAGAAAGAGTGCTTTTTTCAATTTTAATACTGTCTTTCCCTCGAATAGCATCGTCTTTTGCGATGACAGTGATGTTTGCTTTTTTGATAGAGAGATCGTCTTTGCTTACAATTCCGTCTTTATAATTCGCATTAATCGTCAGAGAAGAATTATCTTTTCCTTTGATATGAAGGTCTGACATACTGAAAATGGTTCCATTTGGGGCATCTTCCATATCTGTTTCTGGGTAATTTTCTCCATCTGAAAGCGTGTTTTTACTTTCTTTTGCAAGAGTGATATCTACATCCTTTGCATCTTGGACATAGATTGCGGGTCCAGTGTTATTCGTGATATTTACATTATCCAGAACGAGTTCTACATCTGCACCTGGAGCATTTACAATAATTTGTCCATTTGTGAGTTTTCCTGATATCTTAAATGTTCCGGCCTGTTGAATGGTGGCAATACTTCCCGTGATTTGAAGTGCTGCACTTTGAGATTCAATGGAATTTCCTTTTA
>JBNKLH010000084.1:0-5188 GCA_050292255.1 Candidatus Altimarinota bacterium
AATGGGAGACGCCTCTGTACCCGCCACACCGGCAGAACCTGTTGAAGCACGAGCCTTTTCTCAAACTTCTCCCGCGGATGCCCCGACACAAACTCCCGCCACAGAAGCCCCTGCAAACGCGACAACGCCAACCACATCTGGATTTATAGTTCCAGAGGGTGATCAACCCGTTGTAATGCAGGATGACATTCCTCAATAAGGAATAGGCCTCTTTTTACTTCTTCTCATTTCCTGCTATACTGCGCAGGAAATTATTGTGAATTATGGTTCAAACCGATCAAAACACTATCGACCTTCTTCTCAAACGAGGAGTGGCTGACGTTATCGTCCATGATGACTTAGAAAAGAAGCTAAAATCTGGGAAGCAACTCCGAATCAAACTCGGGATCGATCCAACCGGATTTGATCTTACGCTTGGACATGCGGTTGTATTACGAAAACTCCGACAATTTCAAGACGCAGGACATCACATCATTTTGCTGTTTGGAACGTTCACCGGAAAGATCGGAGACCCAACCGGAAAATCCCAAACCCGAACCGCTCTCACGGATGAACAGATTCGGGAGAACATGACGGATTATTTGAATCAAGCCGGAAAAGTTTTGGATATCGAGAAAGTGGAAGTGGTCAACAACGGAGACTGGCTTTCTCCGATGAATTTTGAAGATGTTCTTAAACTCGCAGGCACCTTTACAGTAGCTCAGATGCTAGAACGAGACATGTATCAAGAACGAATCAAACAGGGAAAAGAAATCAATCTGGTAGAATTCCTCTACCCACTTATGCAGGGATATGACTCTGTTGCGATCAAAGCGGATCTCGAACTCGGAGGAACGGATCAAACGTTTAATCTCTTGGCCGGACGAAAGATCCAAGAACACTTCGGTCAAACACCACAAAACATCCTCACGGTTCCGATCCTGGTTGGGCTCGATGGACACGAAAAAATGTCTAAATCACTGGGGAACTATATTGCGTTAAATGACGCCCCAAATGATATGTTTGGAAAGACAATGTCTATTCCGGATGACGTAATGTTGAACTTCTTTGAACTCTGTACAAACGTCGATCTCAAGGACGCTGCAGAGAAAATTAAGGAATCCCCTCGAGATGCCAAAGTCTGGCTCGGACAGGAAATTGTAAAGCTCTATCATGGAGCAGAAGCCGCAGAAGCCGCTTATCAAGACTTCCTCACGAAGTTTGTGAAGAAAGACATCCCGGATGAAATGCCGGAGTTTGAAATTGGAAAAAAAGAAATCGGGATTCTCGATCTCATCGCCAATGAGACTCAATTCGCTGCTTCAACTTCTGAGGCACGACGACTTATCCAACAAAATGCCGTGAGCCTCGATGGAGACAAAATCACAGATCCAAATGCCATAATTTCAATCAGCGGAGAACACGTATTGAAAGTTGGAAAACGGAAGTTTGGACGGATTAAATAAAAAAATCCCAAGACAAAAATGGGGCCCCCGGAAAACCGGAGGTTTACTGGGAAGGACGAGGAATAACGAGGTATGTGGAGTTTTTTGCAGAAGCAAAAACGGAACAAACGAAGTTTATTCCGAGGATGGTGGCCCCAGCAAGGATCGAACTTGCGTTGCCGGTTCCGCAAACCGGTGTTCTTCCACTAAACTATGGGACCTCTTCGTCGGTGACTTCGTATATTCCGTTCGCTTCTTCGCTTTGCTACGTAGCAAACTACACATACTACGTAACCTCCTCCTCTTCCCAAAAACGCGCACTTCGTTCTCCGCCTTTTTGGGAGCCCTTTTTTATAAAAATCAATCCTCTCCCCTTGCCTTTAGTTTAAGGGAAATGGGTTGGGGGAAAGGGTTATTTCTTACAAAGAGCCTGTCGATTCTAGCCCGAGTTTTTGTTTTTGTGAAGAGAAGAAGGAAAAATCCGCATTTCAATTGATTTTTTCTTAAAAAAGTATATAGAAAATAAGTCTTTTTGTTTGTCAAATTATTCACAAAACAAAAAGCACTCAACATATATTTCTTTTGCAAGAAACAATTTATGTCTATATGCAGAAGAACGTTCTTTCACAAATCGGACAAAATATAAATTTAAAAAATATTAACGAAATCAAACTTAACAAAGGAGAAAAAAAGAAATGAAACAAAAAATAATTTTATTAATCAGTATCCTGTTTTTCGGGATACCGGCTTTTGCGCAAACGGCGCAACAGGTCCAGGAAACTTTGAGCCCTCACAGAGAGGTTCTCGATCGTTTTGAAGACCTAAGAGACACGACAGAGGCATGGAAGGAATCCATCGTCTTTGTTATGAATTATGCCCCCAATGTCAGAAGCTTGTCTCTCGAGACAAGAACTGAACTGCTCCCACTAATAGGAGAAATAGCGATTATCGAGACAAGGGTTTATCAAAAAATAAATGCTTATCCACGTGGGTTTATAGCATTTTTGATGAACACATATCCAGGTATCGGAGCGGTATACTCAAAGATCCGGTTACAAACAATTGTAGATGGGAAAGCCCAAGCAATTGTTGATATGGAAAACGACGTGATAAATGCTCTCAGTAATATTTCAAATAAATCTGAAATACTATTGGAGTATCTGGATGCTATTGAAGATCTAAAAGGCTTTTCGAACTATGTATCTGCCGATTATTGGGCAGCAAGAGAAGTGGTACTTACAAATATTGCAAGTACGGTTAGCGGGTTTTACAGCAATAATATGGGCCATTACGAAGAAGGCAGAAAGGCTTTGGCTATTTTGAACTACGTAGTAAATTTCATGGAAGTATCTGACATTGAAGACATCTGGTCTGATCTTTTGAACTGGCCAGAAAACCAGTTAGATTCAAATGAACTAGATATCATCAATAAATTTTATGAGACATTGGGCGAAGCCAAAAAGGACGAATATATTCAATTGATTGAAAAATTCTTCTTTTTGCTGGAGGATCCAAAAACTCCACCCTATATCGTAAATAATTTGTTAACGGTAGATACCACTGCCCTTCAGCGAATATTTTCAACATTGGACGCTGGGATGATGGATCTAAAATCTAGAAATTATATTCTCAATCTTTTAGTAGCGAGAGAATATACAAACAGTGTCTACCCCACTCCAAGCTGGCGAGAGACGTTAGATGAATACATTGCAAATCCTTCAACAGGGCTTCCCAATGATATTCTAAAAAGCACGACAGGATCTCTCGTTAACGCTGCCGGAATTCTGGGATATCTTGAAGACTTCAATTTCAGTACGAGTAGTTTAGAATTTGAACTTTTGGAAAGAATTTTGAATGTAAACAATGTTCGCCTGGCGTTAAGAAACGTCTCGATACATTGCACTGATGAAACGCAGAGCAATGAGATAATCATCAAAAGGATTGGCGAAAGTCTATCTGATGACTATTTTGATCTATCATCTGCAAATGGTCAGTGGATAAACTACTTGGATGCAAGCATTTTGGAATCCAATGTTCTATGCAATGATCAGGTATTATTGCTTGAAGAAGTCCTTTTCCAGAACAAAAATAATGCTTCTTTGGCTTCGGCCAAAAAAGTATTTGGACTAGATCTGGACCTCTATAATGCAATGTGGGCGGAGAGTCCCAACTGGTCTACGGGGAGTAGCGAATGGGAAAAGTACATCCGGTTTGATCTCAAACGGATGTATCAGCTGACTCAGCTTGCTGGAGAAAAAGCAGTAAGACAATTATTTCAGGATGGAAATATCACCCATTTTGGGAGGTATCCCATCGAACATTTGGTTCATAACTTTAAGAATCGATCTATTCGTAGCGGGAAACCAATATTGTTTTCAATCGCCAATAAACGTGATCACAATGGCGCTTTCTTGAGCAGTCTTGTTAGACGCCCCTTAGAGGAGTTTTTCACAACCGACTCATTCGATGTCAGGCTGATAGAGCCTGGAACGAAAGAGATGGCCCAAAAACTATTCTTGGCAACGATAGAAAGACTGGGGATTTCCGAAAAATCAGATACGACATCTAAAGTAAAAATCTTTTATTTTTCAAATCATGGGTCCGCTTCTGGACTTCGGTTAAAAAATAATGATCCGTCACTTTGGGATATTAACGATGCGGAAACACTTCAGACGTTCCAACTATTTGGCAAGTATGCATACCGGCCAGACATTGTCGTAAATGCCTGTTCAACAGGCGATACAACATATTTGGCAGATCCCATCGCAAAAGTAAGCGCGAGGGAAATGTATGGGCGCGCATATGGCGCAGCTAGTGATGCTGGCGGTATCTATGACATCACGATAAATTCCAATGGAGGAACTGTCTCAGTAGAAGGGGTTAAGTTTACCGGTGCGAGCACAAATGTGTTCGATTACCGGGATAGTATAAAAACACTTTCTCTGGAAGAAGATATTGCCACGATTAGCGTATTCCCAAATCCCGCAACAACCGGAATAAATGTAAAAGTTCCGTTACAAGAAAATAAAATGATTTCTCTTGAAATATTCGATCTAAATGGTCGAAAAATTCAGGCAATACGAGCAGATGGAGTAATGGGGGAAAATCATATAACGGTTCCCCTTAATAACTTCAGATCGGGGGTATATTTCCTCCGAGTTTATGGGAAGAACATATCAACCCATAGAATTATCAAAAATTAATTGTCCGATATAATATTGTGAAAAATCCCCTCGTACGCGTTGCGGGGGGATTTAAAATTGACAAATTCCCCGTCTCAACCAATAATCCCCCCGATGACAAACAACGCTTTGATTTCTAATCTTCGCCGCCGCCAATAGGCGGATTGTTTGTATAACCAAAACGAAACTTTTGATCCGCCGACTGCCTACGTGCATGCTGCGGAATTTTTTTAATATATAAAAACGACCTCTTAAAAAAACTAGAAAAATGGAATCTCCTTACACTCCCCAAAAATTCGACACCGACCCAGATAGTAAAAATTACAGACTTAATTTGAGTTCTAAGACTGTAATAAAAATGCAAACAAAGATTAATAATATCATCAAAAATCCAAAATCACTTGAATCAAAATCTGTTAATGAATTATTAGAAATCATTGAGGAAAATGAATCAGATATAATCGGCGTAAGCGCAATTTCATGCTGGGAAATTTCAAAACTTGTTGAATACGGAAGAATTGAACTACCCTTACCATTGGAAAACTGGTTTGACGAAGCGTTAAGTTATCCAGGTGTGGAACT
>JBNKLH010000085.1:0-5181 GCA_050292255.1 Candidatus Altimarinota bacterium
CTGTTTTTTCAAGCATATACAGAGAAAATTTTGACACTTCTCAGGCAAACAGAAATAATCCCCATCGATGAATCGAATCGCGTTGTTGCTTGCATTGTTGTTGGGACTGGCTCGGCCGGTGCGGGTACACGTGTAAAAAGATTCATCATTCCAACCTTACACACCCCGCACATCGCGGGATTTTTTTTATTTCATTTTTTTATCCCCATGAAGGAAAAAATCCAAAACACGCTTACCTATGCTGGAATCGCCGCAAAAAAAGGAGAAGCCACCGTCCCGATGCCAAAAGAATTTGGAGAAAATGCCGGCGTTTACAAAATTGAAGCTGGGCAAGTTCCTCACATTCTCGAAAATATAACCTACCAAATCAACCAACAAATTACCAACACGACAGAAAAAAATATTCTCTTTTCCCGTATTGAAAAAATCAAGAGTCAGATCGGCTGAGATACCGGGCCTCAAACCGTCTCGAAAACAATCCCCAAAGGCTGAATAAAATCACACAAAATAAAGAAAGATAGCCTGTAAATTTCCCAACCGGAAGAGGTTTTACTTGTCCGAAAAAGTGTGCCACCTGAAGCAATGTTTCCAAAATCACAAACGCCGGGATCCCAAATAATCGTGCCAAAAAGACGGGAAACACGCCCAAAAGAGTGGAGGAAAAAGAAAAAAACATTGCCAATGGCACGAGAGGCTCTATCAAAATATTGGCCACCAACCCCGTAATAGGAAACTGCTCAAAGTAAAACGCCAGCACCGGCAAGACAAAAATCTGCGCGGACAAAGAAACAATAAACACCGTATACAAAGCCATCGCCCATTTCTGCTTTAATGATTTAAATCTCCTCGGCCCTTCGTGCATGAAGACCGGAACCAGTAAGACAATCCCCCCCGTCGCCCCAAAACTCAGAAAAAATCCGACATCCGATCGCACCACCTGAGGAGAAATAAAACCTATCAAAACTGCCGAAAAAAGAACCACATTTCGAATATCCACCACGCGTCCTCCAATGGCCGCAAAAGCCACTAATCCACCCATAAACGCGGACCGAATCACCGGCGGATCAAATCCCACCATGCTCACAAAAAACACAAGCGCCAACATTGAGACAATAAAGACACCTCTTCTCCCCAGCCCACGAAAGAGGAATCCTATCTCCATAATCACAATCGTCACATTCGTCCCCGAGACGACCAGCAAATGCTGTAACCCAGACTGTTTGAAGTCACTCGCTGTATAGTCCGGAAGTTGATTTTTGACCCCCAAAAGCACGCCCATCGCAATCGTCGCATGCGGTTGAGGAAGAGATTTTTCTAGGTTTCGAGCCAGGAAATTCCGCGTTCTTTTCGCTGTGCGCAAAAGCCACGAACCGCCAGAGGATGGTTCTAAAATCTTTAACTCTTTCGCTTTCAAAATCCCATGCGCACCAAATCGACGCAAATACGCACTGTAATCAAAAGTTCCAAAGCTGCGTGCGGATACTAATTTCCCCACTACATGAACTCTGTCTCCATAATCAAAATGATATCCAGGTCCTGTGATTAAAAGTGCATTCCCCTGCAATGAGTCTTTGTCGTTAAATCTTTCCAAATCGACATACGCCCGGTTCGTCTTTTCTCGTGTATCTGGGAAACTCACAATCGTCCCTTCCCATAGACCTTCTGATCCAACGTAGTTTGGGACCGTATTACTTCTCAAGTCAAAATGTGAACGGATCTGTGCATATCCCGCGGTTAAACAAAAAATCGATATGAGACCAAACCAAAAAATCCGTTGAGAAAGAGCGAGAAATCCACTTAGAAAAATCAAAAAGAGTAGTATCGAAATCGGCACAGACAAGGGCACAAAAAATCCAGCCACCGCAAAAACCAGGAAGAAACGAAGAATTTCACTTGGTTTATAGGTACGCTGAAAAAAGTCCCGCATCTGAAAATTTGTACCTCAAAAAAACCATCTTTCCAACAACCTGACTCATTAAAATTTAATGAAACCCGCTGTTTGACTAAGAAACAAAAGACTTCAAGGTCTCTATTTTTTCCTGCACAGTCGTTACCAATTCGTCTGTCGAAGGCAAAAACTTCTTCAAATTTTCTAGTCGAGCTCTTTCCTTTGTCAGCCTTTCAAGGATTTCTTCCTCTGTCGCACTATCATTCTCCACCCTTTCAACAAAATCCGGAAACGATTCATTCAATCCAAGCATAATCAAGGAAAATAAAACCAATCCTGTATATCCAGCTCATAATTATTGTCAAACTAGAAATACACATCGGCACTCTCAATCCGATTTTTAAGTCGGGGATATCGGTCCAACATCACATCTTCTTCGAGTATTTTCAACGCCCAATCTCTCGCATCCTGGAGCATTTGCAAGTTGCTCAAATCTGCACATTTGAAGTCTGGCAATCCGCTTTGCTTCGTTCCATAAAGTTCTCCCATCCCACGCAGTTTCAAATCAATCTCAGACAACTTCTGCCCGCTTTGATATTTTTCCATGGCGCTCAAACGCATCGTTCGTTTTTGAGCTTTCTCCGGATTATCAGAACTTCCCGTCATAAGTAAACAATACGACTGCATATCATTTCGACCAATTCGTCCTCGGAACTGGTGCAATTGCGCAAGTCCAAATCGTTCCGCATTTTCGATCACCATGACCGTTGCATTCGGGATATCCACCCCCACCTCGATCACGCTTGTGGAAACCAAAATATCAAACTCGTGTTTTTTAAACTGGTCCATGATCGCTTCTTTTTCCTTGGATTTCATCTTTCCGTGAAGAAATGTCACCCGTCGGTTGTGGAAAACATTTTGAATTCGCTCATATTCGTCATGCACATTTTTGGCTTCGATCTTGTCTGACTCGTCAACAAGGGGGCATACCCAAAAGATCTGTCGCCCTTTCCCTATCTGATCATCGCTAAAGAGTTCCATCTTTCGCCGAGAAGCCGGATTGGAAATAACTTTTGTGATAATCGGTTTTCGCCCAGGAGGCAACTCATCAATGATGGAAATATCCTGATCGCCGTAAATTGTCAGTGCCAACGTCCGCGGAATCGGCGTCGCCGTCATCGCCACTTGGTGAGATCCATTTTCAGCGAGAAGAGAGCGCTGTGCCACTCCAAATCGATGCTGTTCATCTACCACCGCCAGTCCCAGATTTTTAAAGACCGTATCTTCCGTCAGGATTGCATGCGTTCCAATCAGAACTTTCAAACTTCCCGTTCGGAGTTTTTCCTTAATGTCTCGTTTTTCTTTGGCTGGCACAGAACCGGTCAAAAGTCGCACTTCCATCCCGGATTCAAAAAGAGAAGTGGATTCTTGCTCTCCCTTTGGAAAAGAAAGTTTCGCAAAAAATTTCTCCGCATTTTGAAAATGTTGTTCTGCCAAAATCTCTGTCGGAGCTAAGATCGCGACTTGAAATCCTTTTCGTACCATCTGCGCCGCCGCCAGAAAAGCCACAATTGTCTTTCCGCTTCCTACGTCTCCCTGAACCAATCGATGAGCCGGTTTGGATTTTTCAAAGTCTTTCAGGATCTGATAGAGAACCTTTTTCTGGGCCACCGTCAGCTCAAAAGGCAACGTGCTCAAATCTTCCTTCAAAGATTCCACATCAAACGGCACATGAAAATAATTTTCGCTCTTCTGATCCCTTAATAACTTTTCTCGTAGCACTCGTGTCTGGATTTCAAACACTTCTTCAAATGCCAACCGATCACGGGCCGCATTCCAGGATTCGGAATCTTTCGGTGCGTGAATCTCCCGAATCGACTGCGCCTTTTTCATGTACCCCCGTGCCTCAACCAAAGACATCGGAAGAAATTCCTTGAAGTCACTTACCAAGGGCAGTAGTCCAGCTATTTTTTCCCGTAACCATTTGGACGTAATAGGAGGGGATTCTGAATATACCGCACGTAATCCTCCCACATGCACATCGCGATTGATATGAACTTCTGGATTCGAGATCTGAAGCATCCCATACCGGCGTTCAACTTTCCCGACCAAATATACTCGAGAATCCGGCCGGAGATTTTTAAGCAGATATGGAATCGCGAACCAAATCACTTCAATCGTCGTTCCGTCATCCAAAATCAAAGCGGCTTTTCCAAGCTTCTTTCCTCTGGGGCTTTTTTCTGTTCGAAAATCCGTCAGAATTCCGCTTAACGTATTTTTTTGTCCCAACTGAATAGAGCTCAGTCGGGAGAAAACTTCTGTCGATTCGATAGCTCTCGGGAAATATTCCAGCAAATCCTGCACCGTATAAAGCCCCATCTTTTCTAACTTTTTGATATGGCTAGCGGTGGTTTTGAGGATATCTTTGAGCGACATTTTCAGTGTCATCACTCGTATACTAACAAAAAAAGTCAAAAAAAAAATTTGCAAAAAGTCCGAGATTGCCGGAAAATTTCGTAGAAGCACTTGATTTCTGCGGAAAAATCATGTATAATGCCCGGAAATCTCTTAATAAAATTCAAATAACAATGAAAAAATTTCTCGCCCCCGTACTCGGTATTCTTATGGCTGTTGGTATGTTCTTCGTAGCAGAACCAGCGATGGCTCAACTCATCGATCCAGGGGCTGACTCTATTACAAATATTAGTGATGCGACAGGAGCCTCTACTTCAGCTCGAGAAATGGTTCTTCGAATCATCAACTTTATCTTGTACTTCCTTGGGATCGTTGCTACTGCCATGATCATCTACGGAGGATTCCTCTACATCACATCTGGAGGAGAAGATACAGAAAAAGCAAAAAAAGTTATCATGTATGCTGCCATCGGTATCGTGATCGTATTGATCTCATTCGCGTTGGTAAACACATTGATCAGTTCTGGACTTGGAAGTCGAGGAACAGTATAAGAAGTCTTTTCAAAAGTGATTTACAAAAACCCCGCAATGCGGGGTTTTTTTGTACTTAAAAAAAGAACCCAAGTTGAATATATGTACTACACGTACCCAACCCGGGTTCAAAATTTATCTCATATCCTTCTTCTTCAACTGCCCTTCTTGTGCCCCAAAGACACGAATCACCGCATCAGAATTCAGGGTTCCCCAACGCATTTGAGTCTTCGGAGATTTCCCGTACAGCGCAGCCGCAATACATCCCGCCGAAAAGGCGTCTCCAGCCCCAAGCGTGCTCACCGGAGTTCGATCGCTCACCGTTGGCGCCCATAAATATTCCTTTTG
>JBNKLH010000086.1:0-5126 GCA_050292255.1 Candidatus Altimarinota bacterium
ACTCCTGAGAAGCGATTTCAGCCTGCGATTGGATTCGTTCTTCAAGGTCTTCTCCGGCGACATCGGTCAATCCAGCAGTATCTACGAGGAGATAATTGATATTTTCTCCGCGCACACGTTCAATCACGTTGTCTCGTGTGGTCCCGGATATGTCAGATACAATCGCCTTTTTCGCTCCTACAAAAGCATTAAAGAGCGTCGATTTCCCCACATTTGGGCGACCAACGATGGCGACGGTGGGGAGCAGATTTTGAGACATGGAAAAAGCGTTAGTGTTTCCGACTTTTAAGTTCGAACTTTATAGGGGGAAACTACTTATTTGTCAAATAATGCTCGGCGTCTAATGCGGCTTTACATCCACTTCCGGCGGCGACGATGGCTTGTCGATATCGTCCATCTGCCACATCTCCCGCCACAAAGACAGAAGGAACGCTTGTTTCTGAGTGGTTATGCACTTTGATTAATCCGTTTTCGTGCGTCTCGAGCTGATCTGCTAAAAATTTTGAACTTGGAGAATGTCCGATCGCCATAAAGAGACCATCAATCGCCAATTCTGATTTTTCTCCCGTGTCAGAGTGAGTGAGTTCGACAGATTTGAGCACCGGATCTCCCTGTAGATCGGTCACGTTTTGGTTGAAGATAGTTTCAATTTTTTCATCTTCAAATACCCGTTGTTGCATTGGCTTGCTGGCTTTCATTTTTTCTTTTGGTCCTCGGTAGACGAGATAAACTTTTTCAGCAAAACGGGTCAAAAAGTGAGCTTCTTCACACGCTGTATCACCTCCTCCGACAACGGCAACGGTTTTCCCACGGAAGAAAGCTCCGTCACAGGTTGCACAGGCGGTGTATCCTTTTCCCCAATATTTTTCTTCGCCTTTCCCGAGGTTGAGCCAACGAGCTTTTGCTCCTGTCGCGATGATGAGAGATTCGGTTGTAAATTCTGTCTCTCCTGCATAAAGCTTGAGATTATCAGGATCTGAGAAATCCACTCGGTCGATATTTTTCATTTCAAATCGTGCTCCGAATTTCTTGGCTTGGTTTTTAAGATCCATCATGAGCACGGGACCGGTTTTGTCATCGATGTTTCCAGGCCAGTTTTCAACGACGGTAGTCCCGGTGAGCTGTCCTCCAGGAGTCGATCCTTCGAGTACGAGAGGGTTGAGTTCTGCTCGAGAAGCGTAAATAGCGGCTGTACATCCCGCAGGTCCTGATCCGAGAATGATGAGTTTTTCTTTTTGCATAGTTGAGTGTGTTTAAGGAATTTTTATCTGTATCTCATTTTTTTACCGCGAAAACTTTGTTACAATCTTTGCGGAAAATAATTATAAAACTTCTGATCTAAAAACAAAAATGGAAATACTGAATATTACTTTCACTGGATTTTGGGCAACCCCATTTCTTGGATATCCCGTTGGGAAACTCGCTATGGCCTTTCTTGTATTTTTTGTGCTTCTCGGGCTTATAAAACTTTTTCGGGTTGTTTTCTTGAAATATTTTACAACACTCGCGGAAAAAACAGCGACGAAATGGGATGACAAATTGATAGAAATATTAGCCAATTTATCACAGCTTTTCTATGTAGCCGTGGCGTTCTTTATTTCAGTAAAACTCTTCCTCGTGCTTGATCCACAAGTGAATAAATGGGTGACGAATGTGTTTGTGGTCATCGTGGCATGGGAAGCGCTCCGGTCTGGACAGCGATTTCTGGGGTTTGCGCTTGAAAAAACAAAAGTGGCAAAAGATAAAACGTCTCTTCATGGACTGAAGTTAATTACCAACATATTGCTCTGGTCTATTGGAGCTCTATTAGTTCTTTCAAATCTCGGCGTAAATGTTTCTGCGCTTGCGGCTTCCTTCGGAATTGGAGGTATCGCGATTGCGTTGGCGGCACAGAATATTTTGGGGGATCTCTTTTCGAGCTTTACGATTTATTTTGATAAACCTTTTGCGGTGGGAGATTATATCGTGGTGGGGGCGAATGACGGGATCGTAAAGAAAATCGGACTCAAAACGACACGAATTCAGACCCTCCAAGGGGAAGAACTGATTATTTCAAATCGAGAGCTCACCGAAACGCGAGTCCAAAACTTTCAACGCCTCAAACGACGACGAATTGTTTTCAAAATCGGGGTGGTCTATGGGACGCCGGTGGCGAAGCTCAAAAAAATTCCGGAACTTATTCAGAACGTGATTGATAAGACCGAAATGGCGACCTTTGATCGATGTCGATTTATGACCTTTGGGGATTATTCATTGGGATTTGATACGGTCTACTATGTAGAGTCTGGAGAGTTTCCGGAATACGCACGGATTCAGGAACTACTTAACTTGGGGATTGTGGAAGCCTTTGAAAAAGAAAAGATCGAAATGGCGTTCCCAACGCAAACCGTGCACGTAGTGAAATAGAGAGGTCTTTTGGTTTCTGTTTTAAAAAAGCCCCAGATATGCGGGGCTCTTTTTTTATTCGAATTGTGCGAGAAACTGTAGTGCGCTTTTGGGGCTTTCATATGGATCAATTTCTATAACTTTTTTTACGTTTTTAATAATGATATCAAGCTGATCAGCGACTTCTTGTTCAGAAGGATAAATTTTGATTTCTTGGAGCGCGTTTGTCACAAATTCTACGGTGAGGGTTTCAGAGAGATTCATTTTGTGATGGTTGAATGATATTGGTTACATCTTCGGAAAAGATGCTGGTTCCGTTTTCAATGGCCTGTTGTTGTGCGTCACCGAGATCACATCCTTTTTCTTTTTCAAAGGAATTCCGGATTTGGTTAAATTGATGGGTCATGATTTAGTATTTTTTTAGAGAGAAGTTAAAAACGGGGAATTTTTTTTGTAGTTGTGCACGAACGAAATCGCCGATAGACGAAGGTGTTTGTGCCTGAATGAGGGCGTTTACTTGTTCTACAAATTCGTCGGACACATAGCTCGGCAAAAGATTTATTTTGGCTTCTTGGCTGAAATCGAGAATGTTTTGTTGGGTGAGCATTTCGTTCATTTTGGAATTGAATTACAAAAAAATCCCGAGATGGGATTTGAGGAGGTTCTTTCGAGGCCAGACATAAAAAATCACCAGCTTCGAAAGAAGTTGTGGTTCCACCAGAGACGTGAAGAGAAATTTTTCATGTGCTTGCATGCTAGCGCGATATCATATTGATGTCAAATAAATTTTCTGTTATTCTTCTCCTGATGAACAAAGAAAAACGCGAAATCCTCGAATTTATCGCTCAAAACCTTCACTCCTCAGAAGAGTTTGATGCTTTTTTTACCGATCTTTTGACGCCCAAGGAATACGCGGACCTGCTCGATCGAGTACGAATCTGTCAGGAGCTCTCTAAGGGCTCAACCGTGCTTCAGGTCTGCGAAAAACTCGGCGTTGCGAGTGCAACGGTCGTACGTGGGAATCGTGTCTTGAAGTACGGAACGGACTTTGTGGCGAAGCTGTTTGGGAAAAAATAGGGAACAAAAAAGTCCTTATGGGAGAATAAGAACTTAATTTCTGTGCAGATATTTATTGGGATTAGAGTCCAATGGCTTTAAACACTTCCATGGACACTTGCGGACAAATGGCTTCTGTCGCGCTGATTATGGCTTCATAAGTGGTATGTATATCGGGATCCTTTTCGAGCTCTAGCGTTTTTTTGTAAATAGCGACGATATCTGTCGCTGAGACATTTTGCTCAAGAAGAAATGTGACTCGCGCTTGTCTAAGGTATCCGAGAGCATCAAAGTTTTCTTTGTTTTTCTTGTAATCTGTGGGGAATTTTTCTTCAAGTAGATCCAGTGAATCCATTATGAGAGGGTTATTAATCATTTTTCTTTTATCTCTTTTGTGTGCTTTGTCAAGTTGACATCCATTGTCACATACATAAACTCCACATCGATGAAAAACACAGTCCTTGTCTCAGCAAAAGTTGTCGTGGTCGTGCGATAATTTTTTTACGAGGCAATTGAGAGATATCGCCTCGTTTCTGCGACGGGGAATTTTTGGTAACTATACTTTCTTATTATGCACAAGCATTACGATCACCAGGCTTCAGAAGATAAGATTTACGACGCATGGATGCGTTCTGGGCGGATGAAGGCCAATGCGCTTTCTCCAAAACCAAAATACACTATCCCGATTCCCCCACCGAATGTGACGGGGACACTGCACCTCGGGCATGCGGCGATGTTGGCGATTGAGGACATCTTGATTCGATACAAAAAAATGTCCGGACACGAAGTGCTTTGGGTGCCGGGGACAGATCATGCGGCGATTGCAACCGAAAACGTGGTGTTGAAACACCTCGGGATTGCTTCGCGAGAGGAGATAACGCGAGAAGATTTCTTGGGAGAATGCCGAACTTTTGCCGGAGAAAAACACGATACGATCGTGAACCAAATGAAAAAAATGGGTGCGTGGCTCGATTGGTCACGAGAAGCCTATACCTTCGACGAAGAACGAAACTTTGCGGTGAATTACATTTTCAAGAAGCTCTACGAAGACGGACTCATCGTGCGAGGACACCGAATGATCAACTGGTCGACAGGAGCGCAATCCGTGCTTTCTGATGACGAGCTTGAATGGGACGAAAACGAAACGACGTTCTACGAATTTTGGTGTGGACCATTCCTTATCGGAACGGTGCGAACAGAAACGAAATGTGCGAATTCTCCAGTGGTGGTGCATCCAGAGGCGGCATATATTCGTGCCAAAAATGCAGAAGGAAAAGAACTGATTGTTTCTAAATTTTGCTGGGAAGACCGAACTGAACTTCGAAAAGATTTCGATTTGGTTGAAGAAATTCCGAACGGGAAAGCGCTTGAAGGCATGGAGTTTGAATACGAAACGTATGCCGGAAAACGGAAGTTTTACGTTCTCGCAGATGAAGTGATTGACCCAAAATTCGGGACAGGAGCGATGACGATTTCGACATCTCACGATCCGCACGACTTTGATATGGCGCAACGACACAAATTACCGATGCTCCAAAAGATCGATTTCAATGGAAAAATGACGTCTATTGCCGGAGAATGTGAAGGAATGCCGGTAGCGAAAGCGCGATTGCGTTCAGCAGAAATCATGGAAGAGAAAGGACTTCTTTTTCACAAACGGCCGTATACAAACAGAGTCCCGAAAT
>JBNKLH010000087.1:0-5110 GCA_050292255.1 Candidatus Altimarinota bacterium
CGCTTACACAGGAGGGTTTCCGATTGATTCGCGTCGAGCCCACTCTTATGCCGTACAGTATTATTTGCCGTATGGACTGGATGCAACGATTTATTTAGGGGGACAGGATTTTCAGTTTACAAACGATATGGAAGGCGACCTTCTGATTCAAACCTATATGGATGAAGAGAATGAAGATTTGTATTTTGTCTTTTATGGAACAAATCCCCAGAAAACAGTGAAAATGGAGGGGCCTTTTATTACCCACTGGCAAAAAGCACCTCCAGATCAGATTATTGAAACGCCCATATTGCCGGCAGGGGTACGGCAAGTTGTGTCTGATGCACATCCGGGATTTCGGGCGGAGTGGACTCGGTCTGTATTGAAAAATGGAGAACTAGAAGAAGATTCTATTGTCTCTCAGTATCGACCGTGGCCAAGACAAACATTATTGGGGGTGAAAAAAGAAGTGGCACAAGGACAATAATTTCGGTTTTGAGGCAGAAAATGGGGGGATTTGTAAAAACTCCTTGACAGAAATCTTTTCCTGATTAAAATCGCCCGGCATAATCAAGTAAAAACAGCTTGATGCCGCGGATTCTAATCAATCCTATAAAATGTCCCGAATTGGAAAAAAACCGATTACAGTACCATCAGGTGTAGAAATCACTCTCAACGAAAAAGAAGTTATCGTGAAAGGTTCAAAAGGAGAACTCATTGTTTCATTTGAACCAGAATTTGTGACGCTTTCTTTGGCGGATGGAGTTCTCTCTGTGGATCGAAAAGATGATTCAAAACCGGCACGATCTCGACATGGGTTGTACCGAAGTTTGGTTTCAAATGCGATCGAAGGAGTCTCAGAAGGGTATACAAAAACACTTGAAATTCACGGAGTTGGATACCGAGGAGCAGTGAAAGGAAAACAAATTGAGCTCAACCTTGGATATTCTCATCCTATTATTTTTGATATTCCAGAAGGAATTACGATTGAATTTGATAAAGACGCTCCAAACACATTCCGTGTGTCAGGGATCGACAAACAATTGGTCGGACAAGTAGCGGCAAATATCCGTGAATTCCGAAAACCAGAACCATATAAAGGAAAAGGTATTCGTTACTCTGACGAATATGTGGTTCGAAAAGCAGGTAAATCTGCGGCTAAATAATTTTCATAGCACATGAGACCAGAAGAAAAACAATCTCGACTTAGCGCACGTGCACGACGAACGCACGCAATGGCTCGTGTTTCAGGACGACCTCGATTGATCGTTGTGAAATCAAACAAAGCTATCGCGGCACACATCATGGATGATGAACAAGGAAAAGTTGTGTGCGGAGTAAGCAGCTTGAAATTGAAATCTACCGGAGCAGCAGCTGCTGCTGAAGTAGGAAAAGCTGTCGCAGAAAAAGCTAAAAAATTGAAAATCTCGAAAGTATCTTTTGACCGAAATGGTCGACAATATCACGGTCAAGTAAAAGCCTTGGCTGATGCCGCGCGGGACGCGGGACTTGAGTTTTAATCTACTCTTGCGAAAAGTTATCCCTTTCTCACTATGACAGAAGAAAACAACACAGCACCGGCAGAAGCAAAAGAAGAAGCAGTAAAAGCTCCAGCAGGAGAAGCTGCTCCAGCGTCTGATGATTCAAAAGACGGAAAGAAATTTGAACGAAAAGGACGAGGGCGAGGACGAGGGCGAAAAGATCGTTCACAACGAGAAGCTAAAGAATTCGAAGAAGCGATTCTTCAAATCGATCGAGTGACTCGTGTGGTAAAAGGTGGACGACGAATGCGATTCCGAATTACGGTTGTGATCGGAGACAAAAAAGGACGAGTTGGATTTGGTATTGGGAAATCTGCAGAGGTTTTGACCGGTATCCAAAAAGCCGTTGCTGCTGCTAAAAAAGATATGATTACAGTTCCAATGGTAGAAGGGACTATCCCACATGCTGCCAATGAAACATTTAAAGCTTCTCGAGTGCTTTTGCTTCCTGCGCCAGAAGGTAAAGGGGTGATCGCAGGAGGAGCGGTTCGAAAGATCTTGGAATTGGCGGGTGTGCGAAACGTGCTTTCTAAATCTCACGGATCACGAAACAAATTGAACATTGCGAACGCAACATTCAAAGCATTGAAAAGCTTGGCTACTGAAGACAATCCAGGAAAGAAGAAGCCAGCAAAAGAGGCGGTAAAAGAAGAAAAAGCAGCTCCAAAAGCTGAGAAAAAAGAAGCAAAACCAGCCGCAAAGAAACCAGCGGCGAAAAAGCCAGCTGCAAAAAAAGCAGCGCCTAAAAAAGAACAATAAATTGTTAACGATTTCCTTTTATGAAATTGCATGAATTGGCACCAAAAGTAGCAAAGAAAACTCGTAAACGACGAGGGCAAGGAAATGCTACAGGAAATGGAACCTTCGGAGGACGAGGGTGTAAAGGACAAAACTCACGAGCAGGAGGAGGAGTTCGACCAGGATTCGAAGGAGGACAAAGTGGACTCTTGATGCGACTTCCAAAATGGCGAGGATTCAAAAATCCAAACCGGGTAGAAGCGCAAATTGTAAACTTGGATGTTCTTGAATTGAACTTCAAAGACGGAGATAAAGTTTCTGTTCAAGACCTTATGGACAAAGGATTGATCCGAAAAAACAACTCAAAAGTAAAAATTTTGGGAGACGGAGAAATTTCAAAAAAATTGACTGTAGATGCAGGCATCTTGCTTTCAGCAACGGCAAAAGCCGCTATCGAAAAAGCAGGAGGAAGCGTTGCAAAATAAGGCACCTGTTGAGCCAGTAATACAACAGACGGGGTGAACACAGAAAAAGGCCACAGAGATGTGGTTCTTTTTTTATTCATTTCTCAAAAAATTTGACACAGAATGCACTTCCCATTAGATTGCCTGAAAATAATTGGCGAAATCACTCAGCCGTTTTTCTTTTATCCTTATTTTTAAATTCTTCCGAAATGAAAGGAGCCCAACTCGCACTCACCTTTGACGACGTTCTATTGGTCCCACAGTATTCAGAAATTCTCCCAAAGGAGGTTTCTCTTAAGACGAACTTCACACGAAATATTCAGCTCGAAATCCCAGTGGTTTCTTCTGCGATGGATACGGTAACTGAGGACAAAATGGCGATTGCGATAGCACTTCAAGGAGGAATAGGGGTGATCCACAAAAACTGTACGCCACAAGAACAAGCAGCCATGGTGCGAGCCGTAAAACGATTTGAAAATGGGTTTATTCGAGAACCAATGGTGATTTCTCCGGATCGAACGATTGCAGATGTGATCGCGTTGCGGAATGAATATCGATACAAATCTTTGCCCGTTACAGAAGATGGAACGTTGGCGACAAAAGTGATTGGGATGATCTCTCGAAATGATTACCTCCAAAAACACGCTGACATGAAAGTGTCAGAACGAATGACGCCTGTTGCAGATTTATTGGTGGCTCGAGAACCGATTTCTCTCAGTGCCGCGAATGATATCTTGGAAGAATCAAAACATTCAAAATTATTACTCCTTCGAGAAGACGGAACGCTTTCTGCCATGTTGACTCGACGGGACATCGAAAAGAATGAACAGTTCCCATTGGCCACAAAAGATGCCCAAAAACGACTTTGTGTAGCGGCGGCATGTGGGCCAGCAAAAAACCGAGATGAACGGGTGAAAGCTCTTGTAGAGGCGGGAGTAGATGTCTTGGTCGTAGATACTGCCCACGGACATTCAAAAGGAGTGATTGATACCGTAAAATACATCAAAAACACCTACCCACAGGTGGATGTGATCGGAGGAAATATTGCGACACCAGAAGCGGCAGAAGCCTTGATCACAGCGGGAGCAGACGGAGTAAAAGTAGGAATTGGTCCAGGATCAATTTGTACGACTCGGATTATTGCGGGGGTGGGAGTGCCTCAGCTTTCTGCCGTAGCAGATGTGGCTGAACTGGCTCAAAAGCACGGAGTTCCTGTGATTGCAGACGGAGGGATCCGATATTCTGGAGATGCTGCGAAAGCGTTGGCAGCAGGAGCTTCAACCGTAATGCTTGGATCTATTCTCGCTGGGACTGCGGAAGCTCCAGGAGAAATTATTTATTCCGAAGGGAAAACATTCAAATCCTACCGAGGAATGGGGTCTATGGCCGCGATGACAGTCGGAGGAAAAGAACGATACGGACAAGCGAATGTCGCAGACGATAAACTTGTCCCAGAAGGAATCGAAGGAAAGTTGCTCTACAAAGGACCGGTGTCTACAGAAATCTTCCAGATGTGTGGAGGGATCCGAAGCGCGATGGGATATAACGGAGCCGGGACTATCACGGATTTCCAAGACAAAGCGCACTTCGTACGGATCACGGGAGCCGGAATGAAAGAAAGTCATCCACACGATATTTCTATTCACCGACAAGCTCCAAACTACCGAGGATAAATCAACATTTCAAACGTAGACGAGACGGCGCCGTCTCGCCTCCTTCTCAATTCAGAAAATAAAGATAAAGAGGTCTCGTTTCGACGGGGCTTTTTTATAGATCCAGACTTGTTTTTTGCTTGAAAATATGATAGAATCATACGATATATTTAAATGTCATATATGCGATATCTTTTTTCATCAGCACGACAGAATTTCTCCAACAATGATTGGGGGCGGTTTTTGTATGAACAGCTTGAAGAATCAGGAGTCCCTCACGAGGAGGGCGTTGCTCAAGAATCTGTAGGTGATTCTGCGTTAGAGATTCTCACGGGGAAGGTTGTTCAGGATACTTCCAACGTGATTGAAACAGAAGTCCCAGAGACAAAAAGTGAAACAGAGTCTTTTGTGAGTGAGATGGGAACGTCTCGCGGAGCAGAATGGTTTCGTACTCACGGATCTACATTGGTACCAGAGGATTCTTTGGGAGTTCTCTTTGGCTCTCGGTTTGAACGTCGTTTTGTAAATCCAGCGATATGGCTCAAACGAATTTTTATGTCCAAGGACGATATTTTGGGAAGCCTCAAAAACTCTCAACCGGCGTTGGAATCTATTATTGAGAATTCACAGTTTGTTTCTTCAAACATTGATCAAGCACTGTTGAAGCATTCAGGGAAGGCTACGTGGAAATCTTTGTTTTCAGGAAAAACAGATAACGTATGGCGACCATTTCGTC
>JBNKLH010000088.1:0-5095 GCA_050292255.1 Candidatus Altimarinota bacterium
GGGAAAAACAGTCTCGGACGTATTTCGTTGAAAACAAACGGGGTTCTCACTATCAACAACTATCGAAATCCTCGATTTGGAAGCGACCGAATCCAATACAACTCTTTCCGACGGATCCTACACTTTTATCCAAACGCAGAAAAAAATCTTCTCATCGTAAACGAACTCCCCATTGAAGAATATCTCTGGGGACTCGGAGAAGAACCTTCTGATGAACCCGTAGCCAAAAAACACGCCATATTCACCCTCGCGCGAAGCTACGCCCTCGTGTACTCAACACAAAAACGAAAATTCAACACAGATCTCTACGATCTCGAAGATGATCCCGCCACCTCTCAGCTCTATCTCGGACATGATTGGGAACGATATCACGTAGAACAAAAAAAACTCATCGCAGAAACCGAAGGAGACGTCCTCACCTACGAAGGACGTGCCGTGATTGGTCCCTACTTCACACAAAGCTCTGGACGAAGTTCTGACAAATGGAGTAGCCAGTATCCTTGGTGCAAAGCTCGGGAACTCCCATATGACAAAGGGCTCGTCGCCAAAGGACATGGTGTTGGACTCTCTGGACACTCTGCCCGTATCTTGGCCGAAAAAGGAAAAAGCACTGAAGAAATTCTTCAATATTTCTTCACGGATGTCGAAGTCAAAAGTGCATACTAAAAACTCTATTTGACATATCTCCTGCTTTTCTTACAATCTGCCAGCAAAATAAGAATAATTTCTTTTTCCCATGACTAACAAAGGAGGCGCTAAACAACACGGAGGACACATGATTAACGAACGACGTCGTAAATCAGTGACTCATAAACGAAATAACAAAGCAAAAGCTGCTGAACGACGAGAAAAACTCCGAGAAGCAGGATTGAATTGCTAATAGCGCATTTAAAAAGTGAATATGTATCCCAGGGAGTAATCTCTGGGATTTTTTTGTACTTTTAATCACAAACCCCTAACGCTCGAAGTTCCTCTTTTATCTTTACTATTTGATCTCCAGCATTTTTCACTTCTTCTGGATCTTCTGATGTCTCAAGAATTTCTCCATATGTGATCAAAGCATCTCGTAAGTTTTTTATCTTATGAGCTCTTTTACTCGACTCTTTAGAATCTTTCAACTTTTTCTTTTCTTGAAACTCCTGAAATGCTCCTTCTATATTTCGAACCATTTTTTTCTTAAAAACAATACATCTATATAAAATATCCAAATCTTGTCAATAAAGGAATCTATGAAACCATTTCACTAGTAAGGACTGTTTTTTATGATACGGCTTGGGAGTCACAGATAAAATATTATTCACCGTTCGTTTTCGGTCAGATATATAATTTTTGATTATCTTTTTCTTGTTTTTAGCCTCTCGAAGTTGTCTTTCATAGTCATTTTTGATTCTCAGATTTTCCGGTGTTTCTCCTAATAAATTCATCACATTCTGAACATTTAAAAGACCTAATTGCGCAGATTTTATATCCGTTTCAACAAATCCGAGTTCCTTTTCTTTGCGTTCAGCTTCATTTCTAGCTGAATCTAGAACAACTTTACGATCGGCCTCATGTCCATCCATAGCCAAAGAATTTAATTAAAAATTTCCTTACATTATAACACAAAAACAGAATCACAGCAATACACCTTCTTTGACAGAACCACAAATACAAATTAAAAGAATATTAAATTCCCCCACAAAAAGATGTCTGAATCCTCAAAAATACCAGAATACGAACTGAACTCCGTTACCTATAATCCCACATTGATAAACTCCTCACAAATAAAAAAACAACTCAAAGTCTCTCAGGAAATAGCAAAAAAGATTCAAGCGTTTGTAGATAAAACTACTCCAGGAGGAACGGAACATCCAAAAAAGTTCGTAAGTTACAACTAATCTATTTCAAGTCCCTAAATAAAAAAGCCCTTTTCAATAAAGAGCCTTTTAGTGATGGACAGAATTCACAGAATACTAGTTAATTCCTTGGTCAACTTTTTTCCCAAAAACTTCAACGGCTTCTGTTAAGTCTTTAACGTTCTCTTCTTGAACTTTAGACTCAGCATCCTTCTTTTTTTCAAAAGCTGCTTGATCTTCCTTTGTCCATTCTGCCGGTTTAATTGTTACCATGTGAATTGTGGTAATTAAATTATTAACTATTTCTATTTTATAATATTTTAAGCAAAAAGTCAAATGCCTTTTAAAAATGATTATAAATGACAGAAACCTCCTAAAAAAAGACGCATATGGCGAAGTTTTCTTTCAAAAAATCACACCAATCCCTCCAACGCCTCTCGTTGTTTCTTTGAGAGTTTTTTGGGCATGTCGTATTCGACCCGGACGATATGATCTCCCTGCTGAGATCCTCGTTTGATTCCTTTGCCTCGAATTCGAAGCATTTGTCCGTCTTTGGTTAATTCTGGGATTTTGAGCTCAACTTTCCCCCAAAAGGTATCAACCGTCGCCTCCTTCCCCAAAAGCGCCTCAAACACCGAAATTTGCAGTACCGAAATAATATCTGTTCCCCGTCGTTGAAATTGCTTGGAAGGTTTCACTCGGACATGCACAAACAAATCCCCCGCCGATCCACCTCGACGTCCAGCCTCTCCACTCCCTCGTACACGAAGAGTTTCTCCCGTATCCACTCCAGACGGAATTTTTACTTCGATTTTTTTCTTCTTTTCTACGCGCCCTTCTCCATGACATTCATCACATTCTTTTTCAAATTTCTTTCCTTCTCCCTGACAATCCGGACATGTGGTTCGTTGTTGTACTGTCCCAAACGGCGTTCGAATTTGCTGCACAGAACTCCCCGTTCCCTGACAGGTCGAGCACGTTTTACTTCCTGATCCGCCTTCTCCTTTGCATTTTTCACACGTCACGTAGTGCGTAGAGGTAAAACTTTTCTTTACCCCGTTCATCATTTCATCAAAATCAAGCACAACTTCTACCTCCAGATCAGAACCTCGGGATTTCGGCGAACGAGCTGATTGCGCCCCTCCAAATCCCCCACCAAAAAAGCTTGAGAAAATATCCTCTACTCCTGAGAAATCACCTCCCTGAAATCCAGAAAAGCCCCCAAATCCTCCGGAACCGCCCCCTCCAAACTGAGGTCCTGCAGAACCAAATTGATCGTACTGTGCCTTCTTTTGTTCATCAGAAAGCGTTTCGTAGGCTTCGTTAATTTTTTTGAATTCCTCTGGGTCACCGCCCTTATCCGGGTGGTGTTTTTTGGCCGCCTCTCGAAAGGCCTTCTTAATCTCATCTTTAGATGCGCCTTTTTTGAGTCCGAGAACTTCGTAATAATCTTGTGCCATAGAGAAATCCTAAGTCTTGCTCAGTATAAAAATTTTTAGCAGTTTGTCTAGATGAGTGCTAAAGAAGTACATTTAACTTCTCCAATACCGCAGAAGAATCAATTCCTGCATGTTTATAGAGTTCAGCTGGTTTCCCGGACAACTGATATTCAGTCACTCCCAGATATTCAATCGATTGAATCGCCAACGAATTCACGAGAATGAATTG
Source organism: Candidatus Altimarinota bacterium (assembly GCA_050292255.1). Classification (GTDB taxonomy): domain Bacteria; phylum Patescibacteriota; class Gracilibacteria; order UBA4473; family UBA4473; genus JBNKLH01. The sequence goes on from JBNKLH010000088.1 coordinate 3,504, forward strand.
AGAAATCGCAGACCCTAACCCGTTGTATGGATTATGATCTTCAATCGTGATCACACGTCCGGTCTTTTCGATAGAATCATAGAGCGTTTTATCAAATTGCTTGATGGAACTCACAATCACAATTTCTACGTCTTCTGGCGTGGCATACGCCTCTCGCGCTTTCAACGCTTCGTGCACCGTCGCTCCAGACGCCACGATCGTCACTCGTGAACCTGATCGTAAAACTTCACATTTTCCGTATTCGTATTTGTAATCCGCCCCAAAGAATTCCTTTCCGTTTTCATCGAGCAAGGTTGGTAATTTCGCTCGTCCCATCCGCACGTAGAAGTTTCCGTCATGTCCGGCCACATATCGGATAATTCGATCACAGTGGTTTGGATCTGCCGGCTCACAAATGTAGGTATACAAATGCCCTTTCATGATCCCCATATCGTCAATAGATTGGTGCGTCGGTCCATCTTCTCCTACGGATAATCCACAGTGAGTGGCCACCATTTTTACATTCGTCGCATTGATATCGTTCACACGACCTTGGTCTTTTGCCCGACTCGTTAGGAACGCTCCAAATGTAGACGCAAACGGGATGTATCCACACAAAGACAATCCCCCAGCCAGTGACACCATGTGTTGTTCCATAATTCCACATTCGATGTACTGATCTGGATTAGATTTTTGAGCCGTAGAAGTCTTCACAGAACCAGAAAGGTCTGCAGACATCGCCACCACGTTTTTATTTTTTGAGATGATATCCGCCAACGCATTCCCGTAGGCTGATCGACAGTCTGTCACAGTATCTTTGTCATACAAAATCGGAGATCCCATATCGACTTTATTTCGTTCGTGATCTTCAAAGAAAGGGTTGTTTTTCGGTGAAAACTTTCGGTCTTTTCGGAAGGCTTCCAATATTTTTTCTTCGTCTTTTGACAGTTCTAATTTTGCCAACATTTCATCGGCCATCTCAGGATTTGGGGTACTTCCATGCCATTTTGGATTGTAAGATTTCCCATCTTCTTCCATTCCCGGCACCCCATTTCCCATAAAAGTATTCCCGATGATCGCCAATGGACGACCTTTCTTGCACTGAGAATGAAGGGCTTTCCAGATTTGTTCGTAGTTGTGTCCGTCGATTTCAACCACTTTCCAGTTTTTGGATTTGAAGAATTCCACGACATCAATCGGCATCGTAGAGTCTAATGTCCCAGAGATCTGCACCTGGTTGTAATCCACAAATACCGTGAGGTTTGAAAGTTTTTCTTTCGCTGCAAAAAGCGCCGCCTCATGCACTTGTCCCTCTTGCATTTCTCCATCTCCAATCGTACAGAAAACCTGCTCTGGGTCTTTTGATTTCATCTTAGCGGCTTTCGCAAATCCTGTCGCCGCAGAAATCCCGATCCCGAGAGGCCCGGTTCCGAAATAAATCCCCGGAATATGCCGCGTCACGTGTCCTTCAAATTTTGATCCAAATTTCCGAAAGGTTTTGATCGTATTTTTTGACAGTTTGTTTTTGAGAAATAATCAAATGATTTCCGACATCATTAATTGAGGTAATTTTATCTGTTCCGTTTTGAAAATAATTCCAAACACCAAATTGA
>JBNKLH010000089.1:0-5045 GCA_050292255.1 Candidatus Altimarinota bacterium
CGAGCAGGAAAGTTGTGTTTTGTTGAGTTCATTTGGGAGTATCTAGTATTTGGTATGTAGTATGTAGCTTATTTGAAAATCTTCTGGAAGTTTTTTGTGATTTCGATCCAGTCATTGATTTCCAAGACTTCAGCCCGGAGCTCTCCGTCAATATTTCTGAGAAGTTGTTCTGCAGGAATTCCAAAGAATTTGCTGAGTGTGTTTTTGAGCTTTTTGCGACGTTCGCTAAATCCGGCATTTACGACGGTGAAGAAATCTTTTTCAAGTTCTTTTGGGACGAGTGGTTTTTCTCTTTTCACTAGTCTCATGACAGCAGAATCCACCTTGGGACTCGGGTCAAAATATTCTCGTTTTACTTCGAAGAGATTTTCTGTCGTGGCGTAAATCTCAACGGAGATCGAAAGAATAGATCGTGATTCTGTGATTTTGTCTTTTCCCGGTTTTGTGCGACAGATTTTGTTGGCGACTTCTTTTTGGACCATGAGAATGGCTATCTCGGGTTTGTGATTTGTCTCTGAAAATAATTTTCTGAGAATTGGATTTGTAATATTGTAGGGGATGTTTGCAATTACTGAGTAATTTCTTTGATCAAAGAGAACGTCTAAATCCTGATCCAAAATAGACCCAGGAATGAGTTGGAAATTTTCTCGGTCTCCGAGTTTTTTATTCAAAATTTCTATAGCTCGGGCATCTAATTCTATGGCTGTTAGATCACAATTTTTGTTCAATAATTCTTCGGTCAAAAATCCAAGCCCGGGACCTATCTCCAAGATGTTTTTTCCTTCAATGTCTCCAGCAGATTCAATGATCTGATCTCGGAAAATCGTTGAATTCAAAAAATTCTGACCGAGAGATTTATCGGCAAATCGAGATTGTGCGTTTGAGGAAGAATGCTTCTTTTTTGACATGCGTTAGATGCTAATCTTGAGTAATTTTACACTATGTGTCTGTCCAGAGATAATTTCGCACGTCCCATTGAAAAATTTTCCGATAAATTTCATGATTTCAGTGTTCGCTTTCCCTTTGTCTGCAATTGCTTTTATGCGGATTTTTATTGTGTTTTCGGTGTCATTTAATAATTCCACAAATTCATTTTTGGCACTTGCAGCTTTGACTTTTATTTGGAGATATATGGTTTTGTTTTCCTTGAGTTCGTCTTTTTTTTGATTGAGGAATTGATCTAGGTCCATGGTTCAGGGGTATAGTTTTTGCGTAAATTATCAAGATGCTTTTGTTGTTCTGTTTGTTGGGGACGAGGAGGGGGAGTGTATTTTTCTTCGGGGAAACTAAATGGAGTACCTGTCTGGGGATTAATAGTAGCAAATTCTCCTCCGAGCCAGTAGTCGCTTTCTGAAGAGAAGTCTACGCTTTCGTGGAGAGCGAGAATATTTTGAACTTGCTTTGCCGTGAAAATCCCAATTTTTTGGAGTTTGCTGAGATCTGTTTCGAGAGTCCCATTGAGTGGTTTGGAAAGAATATCTTCGACAACAGAGCGCTTTCGTGGATGAAATATCCAGGGAACTTTGATACGACAATCAACTGCTATGAATTCTCCAAGAGTTATCTCATCGGTTTCCATTTTTTCTTGTCTGAAAGAAGATAATAATACTTAAAATTACCATTGCAATAGAGAGCCATTGGCCGGAGCTAAATGGTCCAAATTGAGAATCTGGAGCTCGCCAGAGGGCTTCAATCGTAAATCGCAATACTCCATATCCTCCAATGAAAACAGAAGTAAGGAGACCTGGGCGATGGATATTTTTCTTTTTTAGGTGAAAGAAAATAGTGGTAAGAATTATGACCAGTAAAAGATTTTTGGCCGATTCGTATAACTGGCTTGGATGACGAAGAATATTATCAACATGCGGGAAAATAACTCCCCAATCGCTATTTGTCGGACGTCCGACAAGTTCTCCATTGATGAAGTTCGCAATACGTCCCAATATAAGGGAAACAGACAACGGAATAGTGAGCGCGTCAGTGAGTTCCCAAAAACGAACTTTGTGTTTGCGGCACCAAAAAATGAGTGCAATACAGGCAAATAAAATTCCTCCCTGAATAGACATTCCGCCTTCCCAGATCTTCACGATTTGGAGTGGATTTTGCCAAATGATTTCCGGGTGAAAAAAGAGAAATTCTCCTAAACGCCCTCCGATCACGCCTGAAAAAAAAGCCCAAAAGACGGCGTCTTCGAGATTGGATTTCGAAAGTTTTGTTTTTGAAAAATGGCTCCACATCTTCCGAAGCCACAGAAATGAAATCAAAAATCCCGCCATGTAGGCGAGACCGTACCAGCGAACGTCGAGTCCAAATAGAGAGAATGCAACGGGGTTTATATTCCAAGTGTAGATCATTATCTGAAAAGTATTGATATCCTCTTGTTGGCTTTACACCCCTTCGCTACTGCTTTGAGTAGGTTATCTGGAGAGACGCAGAGCTGCGGAGTACGAGAGTTGAGTCCCACATGATTATTGTTGGGTCTAACCTGTTTATCCGCTAAATGGATCGAGTTTGTGCAGGCGAAAGAGTTTGAGAAATACCTTGAGAGGTCCTTCTGTTTTTTTATTCCAACGAGTGACTTCGCAATTATAAACAGCTTGGAGTTGAGTAAGCTTTTGGTCAATGAATTCAAGGTCTTTAATGACTCGTTCAAGCTTTGAGCCTGACGTTATTTTTTCTTGTTTTTCGAGCTTTGAAAAGTATTCGAACAAAATACGAGATACATCCATTTCGAGGGAGTATCGAGCTTTTGGTTTTTGTCGAAGAGGCGTTTCCCGACAATTATTTCGAATATCCATAAGTTCTTGATGTGTTTTTTCGGAAATCGCATCATCTCGTTTTGCGAGGGTCGCTACGAGTGGGATAATCATCTGCCTTTTGGACAGAAAAAAGAGGATGTATTTCCAAACTTTCTCTACTTTTCGACGATCTTTTCTTTGTTGGTCATAGAGAAATTTAACCGCCAGAATCACTACAATTGCAATGATAAACCATAAAATATGGCTATCAATGAAATTCCACGATTGTTCAAAAAAATTGATCAACCAATCTGGGAGATACGTTTCCCAAAAACTTGGTTTTTCAATTCCGTGAGGACGAGGTGTTGTGGTGTTTTCAAACATGTCTAATTCCATTCATTTGAAAAATCCAACGATGTTTCTACGCTGGTGTGACCAAACATTTCAATGAGTTGATCTTGTAACTCTTCGAAAGAAACTTTGTTTTCTTTTTCCAATTGAAGACCGAAGCTGTTGGATTTTTTCATTGTTTCCAAAAAATAACGGTTCTTCGTAATTGTAAAGTTGAACGGAGAGCGGCGCAAATTATTCTTTTTTCTCTCGTCCTTTCATAATGACTTTGGAGAGATAGATAAAGGGGGTATCGAAAGAGGCCACTCCGATTTTGAAGACATAGGCCACGGCAATAATTTCTAATAAGAAAGCCGGATCAAAGACTCCTAATACCGTTCCGATTCCATAAAAAATAATGCTATCGAGAAGTTGTGAAACCCAAGTCGAGGCGTTATTTCTGAGCCAAAGAAGTTTGTTTCCAGTCCGTTTGTGGATCCATTCATAGGCGTGGATATCAAAAGTATTTGAAATAAGGAACGCGAGAAGGCTTGAAAACACAATAGCAAAAGCCGGTGTGAAAATAGTTTCGAAGGCTGATTGAATTGAAAGCGCTCCTTCCACACTTGTATCTACCGGAAGGGAGAGGTAGAAAATCGAGGAAATAAAATAAATAAAGAGAGCTAAAAATCCAATTCCTACTCCTTTGAGAGCTTCTTTTTTCCCATAGTGTTCGGCGATGAGATCGGTGGCTAGAAAGATGCATCCATATAGGATATTACTTCCGTATGTGGTGATCCCAAAGAGCGTGAATGGTTTCAGTACAAAGATATTGATGAGTGTCGCCAAGGCAGCAATGGCCGCAAAGAGGTAGGTTTTTCCGAGTCGGAGACAGACCAGTAGAGTAGAAGCGACTAAGAGAAAGAAAAGAAAAAAGAGAATTTCGTTAGGCATAGTTATTTTTTAGATTGCTCGGCGGATTGTAGGGAGAATTCAATATTGATCAAATGGAAACGTATTCTGAATTTTTTATGAAAAATTGACTTATTTACTTGTTTGTTTTAATGGTTTATTGTGTGGTATTTGATTCCTTTTTTTGGAGATACGAATACTTCCGAATGTTCTTTGACATAATGGATGAATAAAAATATTTAGGACAATAATTATTTCTTTTTTGGAGGGCTGTTTTTTGTCTTAAATGTTTAACAAATAAAAATAATATTTTATGAAAATTAATAACAATTTAGTGGGGCTTATTGTTGCGGCAATAGGATTCGGAATGATAATGATTTTTTATTACACAACTCCGAGTTTGGATTCTTATATTCCCATGACGGAGGTGGCAGACGTTTTATTACTAATCGATGTTATTGGTGGTGCGGTAGCCCTGTATCGACTACTTCGAAGGAAAAAATCCTTGGAAGGAAAATCTGACTGTGAGTCTGTTTAAGGCTTATATGTTTATTGTAATCAAAAAATTTAATTTTATTGTGTTTATTATGGATCAATCTAATTTAACGAATAACTCTTATGGAGGAGTTCAGGGAAGAGAAAAGTACATTTGGTTTTGGATTTTTGTTAATATTGCAGGTGTGCTTGTTTATGCTTATTTTTATGATCTGAATTATGCAGGGTCTTTTGTAGAAACATTGCAAGCTGCAGGGGGGCTTTTGGGAACGATTGAATTTGCTTTTCTTTTGTCGGTTATTCCTACGGTGGATGCGGCTCTTTTGTTAATTAAGAGGAAGAAGAAAAGTATTGATGAACTGAGAGATTTCAGTTGGGGCTATCTGGCCTTTTCGATTTTACTTTTCGGTTGTTATTTATTTGGGTTCGGGGATTTATCTGAATTGGATCTTCACTCAAAAATAATTCTGATTCGTGAAGCAAGCGGTGTTTTGGCACTCGCTTCATTTTGCTTTTTTTTGTACTTGATATGGAAGAGGCGTGTATTGAAAAAAGCCCAGACTGTGAGCT
>JBNKLH010000090.1:0-5037 GCA_050292255.1 Candidatus Altimarinota bacterium
GGCGAAAATAACGGATCTGCGCATGATATTGCTGGATCCAGGCAAGGAGATGCATCAATACGCTTTAGACAACATTTTTGAGAATCATCTGTCGCGCTTTTTGAACCGAATCGATGCCATATTCAATCATTTTTTGTAACTCCTCCGGAGCATTTTCGCCGTAATAAGGATAGATTTTTTCATTCCCATGGATCACCGCTTGGACCTTATCTGTGAAATGAACGAGATAGGATTCTGGTGTCCGATGTTCGTTGTAGTCCAACAAGATGTTTCGGAAAAATTCCTTCAACGCAGGATTTTCAACATTTGCTTGCACCATCAATAGGGCAAACCGTTGTTCTTTGGCTTCAGCAGATGCCCGAGCCTCTGGATTCGTCAAAATCAAGTCATTCCCGCTGGGTTCAGGTTTCCCACTCACTCTTGGTTTTTCACCCTTTGCATGAATAAGTTCTCCCGCATCATGTCCTCCATATTCAAGTTCTGTTTGAATTTGATCAAAATAGCTTTTCAATACTGGAAACTTCGCAAACCACTCATTAATCAACTGTAATCCAGCAACTATATGTTCAAGGACCGTTTCTTTTCCCTTAATCGTATCCCCCTGCCATCGCAAAACCTTATTCAACCCACCCTCATAACGCTCTTGGTTTTGAGAAGAAATAAGATCATAAAACTTTTGTGCTCCCGGAGAAAACGCTTCTTTTAACATTGTACGCAAATTAATCAAGAGCCATAAAAAGTCAAGATCCACGATCATCTCTGGACTTTCTCATGAAGTCATGATAAAATTCACATCAACAGAAATTCATGAAACATTTTTCACACCAATTTCAGAACCCCGTAAGCACATCATTTGTGTTTCGACGCACACAGGCTGAACGACAGGAAGCTCGAGCAGAACGCAAAGAACGAAGAGAAGAACGCCGAGAAAAGCTTCGTCAGTTTTTTGGAATTGAAAAAAAAGAGAAGCAAAACCTCCAAAAAGAGATTCTTTCGGGACTCACAAAATCACAAAAGAATAATCCAAAATACAATTACGAAGCCGTAAAAAAACACCTTCCAACAGACTTTGATGCGCCTACAACGCTCACGGAAGTAATGGAAAAAGATGTTTATGAAAATGGAAATGAAAAGAATGAAAAACAACCAGAACCAACATTAGAAGAAAAAATTATCGAAGCCGAAATGGATGTTCGAAATGCCGTCAGCCCTGGAGCGGAGTTTGTAGCCCAAGGGAAACTGATAAATCTCAAGTGGATGCAAGAACTCGAATCCATGTCATCCGCAGAGAAAGCAAAATCATTTCTCCAAACAGTCGCGATCGCGAAGTATGTCGCTCAAAGTACGGACGAAGGGGTGAATCTTTTCCGTCGAAGGGCGATCATTAATGATCTGCAAGAACGCTTTGATTATGCAAAAAATCAAGGCCTCCTGAGCCTCCATGATCCAGAATCTAGTAAACCTATGGCTGATATGGTCGCCGATGTTGAAAAGAAATTAAAAGAGAAAGAAGTTCACAATGAAGATCTTCTTTCCTCGTAAAAAATTGCCCAATCTGCGGCTTCGGCTAAGATACACTTGATGCGAAAGGAAACAGATCTGTATTCTTCCAAAAACATATTTTTGCTGGTGACCGTCTTTGTGTCCGTATTTTTCTTGCTGTACGCCATTGGAAAGTCTTGGCACGAAAGTCAGAAAATTGACACAGAGCTCGAGCTTATCCGACAAGCGAATGTAAAAGATCGAGAAGAAATAGAACTTCGAAAAGATCGCGTCCGTTATGTTCAGACTCCTGAATTCAAAGATAAAGAAGCAAAAACACAGCTAGAAAAAAAACAATACGGAGAAAAACAAATTGTTTTCTTGGAAGACAAACCTTTTCGTCTGGCAGCTCCATCTGCCGATGTAATCTCCGAAAGAGATATTACTCCAGAATGGACTCCCACTCAAAAGTGGACCTGGCTCTTTTTGTATTCACGCAGTGGGCTCCTCAACAAAAAACCAGATGGAGAGTTTGAGTGGCCATGGAAAAAAGAAGCATAACTCCTAATAAGAAAAAAAGCCCATACAAATGAGCTTTTTTTAAATTCGTAATTAAGTCCCGAAGACTAACGTTTAGACCACTGTGGTGATCGTCGCGCTTTCTTGAGCCCTGGTTTTTTTCGTTCTTTTTGTCGTGAATCAACAGTCAAGTATCCAGCCTCTTTCAATTGTGTTCGGTGTGAAGATTCTTTTTTGAGCAATGCTCGTGCAATCCCGAGTCGAGCGGCTTCTGCTTGCGCAGCTTTTCCTCCTCCAGATACTCGAATCGCTACATCAAAGTCTTTTTTGACTCCCAACAAGTCGAGAGGCGCCAAAACAGCTTTGAACATAACATCATCACTGGCCCAATCTCGAAGAGATCCTCCATTGATTTCAAGTTCTCCAGATCCTTCTGGGAAAAGTTTTACCGTTGCTCGCGCAGTTTTTCGGTTTCCGTATGCGTAGAAATAAGCTCGATTATCCGTTTTCATGATGTAGGAACATTAAGAGTTTCAGGTTTTTGTGCTGCGTGTGGATTTTCGTTTCCAATTACCAAAAGCAATCGTTTTAGTTGCGGTGCTCGCAATCGATTTTTTGGCAACATTCCACCTACGGCTTTTTCAAGAATTTTCACAGGGTTCTTTTCTCGCATCTCTGCCAAACTTCGTACTTTCAAGTTCCCCAAAAATCCAGAGTGTCGGTAGTATTTTTTATCCGTCTCTTTTTTCCCGGTTACTTTTACTTTGTCTGCGTTGAGAACCACGATGTAGTCTCCTCCATCTACATGTGGAGTGTAATCTACTCGGTTTTTCCCTCGCAAAGTATCAGCGATAACCACAGAGAGTTGTCCAACCGTGTATTGGGATGCGTCTACAACCCACCATTTTCGGTCGCTATTTTTTACGTTTTGTCGGAGTGGCGTCTTATGCATTTTGCTCTAAAAATTATTCTGAAATAAGATCTACTTTCATCTGGATAGCTCCGTCACCAGCACGAAATCCAACTCGTACCGCTCGGGTAAATCCTGATTCTTTTTTTAAGTTTTTTGCAAACTCAAGCGCAGCTTTTTGAGATTCTTCTGTAAAAAGCACTTTTTTCAACTCACGAATGGCATTCATTTCTTCGTTTTTGTCCAATCGTCGTTTTGCAAGAGTAATCAATTTTTCAGCCTCGCTGACCAATACTTTCGCTTTTGTTTCCGTAGTGGTTAACCCTCCTTCAAGAAAGAGAGAAGTTAGGAGACTCCGGATCAACGCTTTTCGTTGATCAGCTGGTCGGTTTAGAATTCGTTTCGCACTTCGATGTCGCATGATAAAAAGTTATTTTAGTACAGAGGTTTATTCCTCTTCTTTTTTAGTTTTAAAGTTTTCTGGAACATTTACATATCCTCGCTCAACAAGCACTTGTTCGAGTTCTGTTTTGGCTTTTTGTCCAAACCCTCGAAGTTGTGACAATTGGCTCATTGGAGCGGCAAGAAGTTGTTCTACTGAAGTAATTCCTCCGTTCACCAATGCGTTCAATGTTCGTTGGGAAAGTCCCAAAATATCAATAGGTGTAAATGATGTGTCTTGAGCTTGTTCTGCGGCTTTTTCTTTTGATTCTTTTTGTTTCTTCAATTCTGAGAATGTTGTCGTAAAGTCTTCGTCTGTATATGCGTCTTCTTCGTTGCAGAGTTCAAAGTAATTTTGAAGGATACTTGCGGTCAATTTGATCGCTTTTTCTGGATCAAGAGATCCGTCTGTTTCGACTTCAAGCACGAGTTTATCAAGATTTGTTTGTTCTCCCACACGAGCTGGCTCTACGTCGTATTTTACGTGAGCAACCGGAGAGAAGTTTGCATCAATCAAAATGTATCCAGCTTCTGGTTCTGAAGCAGAATCAATGTTTGATACCAATCGGTATCCCACTCCTTTTTCTACTCGAAGGTATAATTTCTTTTTTGCATCCGCTCCATCACAAGTAGTGATTACTTGAGTTGGATCCAAGATTTCAATATCAGATGATACTTTCAAATCTTTTGCTGTAATTTCTCCTTTCTTTACAAAAGGAACTTCTACGATTTCTGCTCCTTTTGAATGTTTTTTCAATCGGAGTTGTCGGATGTTCAACGTAATATCAAATACTGAGTCATGAACACCATCAATAGTTGTGTATTCATGAGTCACTCCATCGATTTTCATGGCTGTAACTGCCGTCCCTGGCAAGCTCGAAAGCAAGCCTCGTCGGAGAGCATTCCCAATCGTCACTCCATAACCAGACGGAAGCGGCGTCATTGTTAAGGTCGCCGTGTTTCCTTTCTTCACAATTTTTAGTTGCGGAGCGCCGATTTCTTCATGGAGTATATGCATCGCAAGGAGGGTAAAAAAATAAAATTTTGTTTATGTTTTAGAAACTATCGTGAGTAGAACTCAACAATCATTTGTGGAGCAACTGCCTGTTCAAAGTGCATGTTGTCCGGAAGAGCTACCACTTCGATAGTCATTTTTTTTCGGTCTACTTTGAGCCAACTTGGCACGTCGTATTTTTCGAGTTCATCAAAGTTCTTTTTGAAAACTGCAGAACCTTTTGATTTCGCTCGAACTTCCAATACATCTCCCACTCGGAGTTGCACTGAAGGCACATCTACACGTCGTCCGTTTAATTGGAAAAGCCCGTGACTTGCGAATTGTCGTGCTTGCATTCGCGTAAGTGCGAATCCCGCTCGGAACAATGCGTTATCAAGTCGTCGTTCAAGCAATTGCAAAAGAACATCCCCTGTAATTCCTGTAGATCGAGTCGCTTTATCAAACGTTCGTCGGAATTGTTTTTCTGACAATCCGAAGATTCGTTTCGCTTTTTGTTTCTCACGCAATTGTTTCGCGTATTCAGTAAGCTTCCCCATTCGTTTCGCTCCGTGCATTCCAGGAATCCCAGATCGTTTTCCCATTACTTTTCCATACTTTGGAGAACCGAAGAGATCCATCCCTTCTCGTCTACATAATCGTGCTTTTGGCCCGGTATATCTCATTCAATAAA
>JBNKLH010000091.1:0-4988 GCA_050292255.1 Candidatus Altimarinota bacterium
TGTTACCAGTGAGTCTGTTGAATCGTTCTGCATTGGTTTCGACCATTTTTCAAAATTAAATGTATTTCACTTCTATTCTTTATGTGTGATTTGTCAAGTATTGTTTTGGTTTTATTTTATAATAATTTCCAAAGAGCCTTAGCACAGTCTTCGGCAGAGTCTGGTCCGTCTGCGGTGATAAACTTTCCATTGACTACGACTGGTTTTTTGGTATAGTGAGCCTTCTCTACTCGGGCCAAATCTTCGAGTTCTTCATCGCCATTCCAACCGGTCATTTTCTTGTCTTGTAGGATCCCCCAGTGTAATAACAACCGCGGGGCCGCACAGATAGCTCCGACAATCTTGCCGGCATCTACAAATGACTGAGCGAGATCTTGGGCTTCTTTATTTTCCATAAAATCTAGCGCGCCTCCCCCACCGACAAAGAAAATAGCATCAAAGTCCCCTGCTTCGATATGATCTTCTCCAAATACAAAATTATTTTTGACTGTGGTCGTAAAGCGTCCGTAAGATGTTTTGCTTGATGATATTGTCATGACATCTGCGCCTTCCTTTTCCCAATAAAGTGATGGAGCGAGATATTCTTCGTCACGAAAATCGCGTGCGGCGAGAACAACGAGTATTTTTTTTGTCATTTCGGTTTCTTTTTATTTTCCTCATTATACGTCAAATATACGAAAATTTCAATCAATCTTATTCGCTCCACTCCCCTCTTTTTGCTACTATCTCGGGGATTTTATTTTTCAAAATATGATATTGCTTTGGGCCGCAATTTTAGTTGCATCATTGGTGTTATTGGTGAAATCTTCTGACTGGTTCACTATTTCTGCAGAACAAATTGGATTGTGTGTCGGTCTCTCCCCTTTTGTAGTGGGAGCGACAATTGTGGCGGTTGGAAGCTCGATGCCAGAGCTGGCGACGTCTATGATTACGATGTTGTCGCATGATATGATGACGGGTTTTGCAATCGACAATATTATCGGGTCAAATGTCGCGAACTTACTCTTGATCGGAGGGATTACATCTGTCGTTGTAAAGTCATTACACGTTCGAAAGTCTTTGATAGACGTTGATTTTCCATTTCTCTTTTCTTCTAGTGCTCTTTTCTTTCTCTTTATTAGTGACGGGAAATTTACCTGGTTTGAAGGAGCTTTGAGTTTATTGATGCTCGGATTTTTTGTCGCCTACACGATTAGTAAGGACGCGAAAGAGCCTCAGCATACTGGCTTGGTGGATGTGGATAATTGTTCTCGGGTGCGTTTGAGTTGGAAGACTTTTGCAATGCTGATTCTTGGATCGGTAGGGATCTACTTTGGAGCAGACTATACAATCATTTCTTTGATGAAGCTTTCAGAGATGATCAACATCCTTCCTTCGGTGATTACGATGTTGGCCGTAGCGGTAGGGACGAGTTTGCCGGAGTTGGTGATCTCCATTCGAGCCGCACGAAAAGGAAAACATGCCATTGCGATTGGAAACATCTTTGGGTCTAATATTTTCAATATGCTAGCGGTGGCCGGAATCCCCTCTTTGTTTGGGACACTCACGGTTTCCCCTCAAGCTCAAACTATTGGAATCCCCTTCTTTATCATTGCGACCTTTGCCTTTATTTTTGCCGCGCTGAATAATCAGGTCCGAAACTGGGAAGGGTTTGGAATGCTGGTTCTGTATGCCGCTTTTGTGTTGAAATTGGTGGGGATGGTGTAATTTGGGATTGAAATGTTGTTATCCTTCATAAATAAAAATCAACGGCTTTTCTTTGTCCACTCTATCATGAGGTCATTTTTTCTGGCCTTTGATATTATTGGATGGGTTTATCTTTATGTACAAGGGGTGCCGGTCCTACATCTCCTTATTGCCTTTCTTGGTTTCCGTGTTCTTGAGGTCTCTTTTTTTGTTCCGCTTGTTTTCAAGCTTATTCAAAAAATTCCTTTTAAGGTTCTATTTTTTCTCGGTATTTTATTCCAAGGGTGTACCTTTGTTTCTTTTTATTTTGCGCCCCAAGGAGCTCTTTTTCTCGCTCTTACGGTTGTGTTATTTAGCCTCTATGACGCTTTTTATTATACTTTGAGGACTGATTTGGAAAGAATAACTCCTCAAAATGAGGACATAGGAAAAAGCATGGGAATACTGTCTGCGATAGGTCCCATCATGGAGTCAGTGGGAGTTCTGGCTACGACGTATGTTTTAGCTATATTTCCCCAACTTACCTTTGTAATTGCTGTTTTGGGCGGTTTTGTGTCTTTTATTCCGATATTATTTTTGGATCTCAAAATAGTGCGCCCACCAAAACCTCAAAAATTTTTTCAATTTCTTTTTCAACAAAAGAAGTTATTCCAATGGCTTGTGCATCCGCTAGTTTTGATTTCTTTTGCGGGGGCAATCGTGAGTGAGTTTGTGGTCCTGTTTCCGGTCTTTTTGGCTCACTACGAAATAACATTGATTCAAATAGGATGGCTGTTGGCTTCTATGAAAATAATTTCTTTTGTAAATTCTCTTCTTGCGGGAGCGTTGGAGGACGGGCGAAAAAAATCCCTTTTTCCGTGGTTTGCGGTTCTTACGGCCGGAATTTTTGCACTGGCATTTTTTGCACCTATAAACTATTGGGCTTGGTTGCTTCTGGCTTATGCGGTATTTGGTATCGGTTGGGAATTAGGCATTCGTACAACGATACATCGATTTGTGCGAAAAAATATTGAACCTGTTTTTGGCGGAGTATTTGATATGACCATGGATATTTCGGGTCGAGCTCTTTTGTGTTTTTTTCTCCTTATGATCGCTTTGGGGACACAAAATATAGCACACACCATTTTAGCCCTCTTTATTCTCTCTATAGTGGTAATATTTTCCACTCTGGTCTTTGTTCCAAAGACAAAACGGCTTTTGGTAGAAGATTAGTTTTTCAATAATTATTTATCCAAAAAATTTGCAGTCTCCTTTTTAGAGTGCTAAATTTTCTCTGCGTAAATTTTAACCCATTTTTATTATGGCAAATTTAGTTCCACTCAATGATTATGTGATCTTGGAGCCAGTACAAGCAGAAACAATGACGGCCTCTGGGATCGTTATTCCGGATACGGCATCCAAAGAAAAACCGAAAAAAGGAAAAGTAATTTCAGTAGGACCGGGAAAAATGGTCGACGGAAAACTCACGGCGCTTGAAGGTGTGAGTGTTGGTGATACCGCTTACTTCCGAGAATACTCTCAAACAGAATTCAAAGTCGATGGCAAAGATTATTATGTCGTCGCATTTGATGCACTTATCGCATTAGAAAAATAATTCTTAACCCTTACCAATAATGACAGCAAAAGATATACAATTCGGAGATGACGCACGAGCCAAAGTGGCAAACGGAGTGCATAAACTCGCAGATGCCGTTCGGAAAACTATGGGACCGAAAGGGCGAAATGCGATCATTGAAAAATCATACGGATCCCCTCTCGTGACGAACGACGGAGTGACGATTGCCAAAGAAATCTCATTTGAAGATAAGTTCGAAAATATGGGAGCACAATTGGCAAAAGAAGTGGCGACCAAGACCAATGATGTTGCTGGAGATGGAACTTCCACTGCGACCGTTCTTGCCGACGCTATGATCAGAGAAGGATTGAAAAACGTAGCTGCGGGAGCGAATCCAATGGCTATTAAATTGGGAATCGATGCCGCGAATGCCTTTGTCGCGGATGAATTGGCAAAAATGGCTGAGAATGTAGATTCTGCAGAAAAGATCGAACAAGTTGCGACTATTTCAGCCCAGGATCCAACGGTAGGAAAAGTAATCGCAGAAGTGTTTACCAGCGTTGGAGCGGATGGAGTGGTGACGGTTGAAGAAGGTCAATCTATGGGAATTGAAAAAGAAGTGGTCGAAGGAATGCAGTTTGATAACGGATATTTGTCTCCCTACATGGTGACAAATGCAGAAAAAATGACGGCAGAAGTAGAGGACGCGAAGATTCTTCTGACGGATAAAAAGATCTCTTCCATCCAAGAAATTCTTCCCTTGCTCGAAAGCGTAGCCAAAACAGGAACGAAAAACATGGTTATCATTGCTGAAGATGTGGATTCTGAAGCGTTGGCGACTCTGATCGTGAATAAGCTTCGAGGAACCTTCAACGTATTGGCCGTGAAAGCTCCAGGTTTTGGAGAACGACGAAAAGCTATGCTCCAAGATATTGCGATCTTGACTGGCGGACGAGTGATCACAGAAGATGTTGGACTGAAACTTGAAAATGCAACGATTGAAGATCTTGGACGAGCGAAAAAAATTGTTTCTACCAAAGACAATACGATGGTAGTCGATGGATACGGAGCCAAATCAGACATTGATAATCGGGTAAAAGAAATCGAACGAGCGATCGATGCTTCAAAATCTGATTATGATAAAGAGAAATTGGCTGAACGACGTGCAAAACTCAAAGGTGGAGTAGCCGTGATTAAGGTTGGAGCCGCGACAGAAGTTGAACTCAAAGAAAAGAAACACCGAATCGAAGATGCCGTTTTGGCGACCAAGGCAGCGAGTGAAGAAGGTATCGTAGCCGGAGGAGGAACGGCGCTCTTGCGAGCCGCTCAAAAATTAGCAGAGCTCAAAGTGGATGACATCGAAGTACAAGTAGGGATTGATATTGTTCAACGAGCCCTTGAAGCACCGGCACGACAAATCGCAGAAAACTCAGGATATGAAGGATCTGTGGTAGTGCACCAAATTTTGAGTGAGAAAGATGTTGAGTTTGGATTTGATGCCGCGGAAGGAAAAGTGAAAAACTTGGTCAAAGCCGGAATTATTGATCCAAAGAAAGTGACTCGATCAGCTCTCCAAAATGCCGCTTCTATCGCGGGGACATTCCTCACGACGGAATCTGCGATCGTTGAAATTCCAAAAGAAGAACCTGCCGTGCCTGCAATGCCAGGAGGTATGGGTGGAATGGGGGGAATGATGTAAATGAGACTCAGTGAGCTTGCGAGCTGTAAGTCGAATTTATCCCGACTT
>JBNKLH010000092.1:0-4869 GCA_050292255.1 Candidatus Altimarinota bacterium
GATTGAAGAAGTATTTTTTCGATATGAATAATTTAGTTTTAGATAAAAAAGGGGGGACGAATTTTTTAACCCAATTAGACAATGGAATCTTTAACCATCTTGGTTGGAGTTGGATCCCTCCTAGTCGGGGGGGTGGGAGCTTATCTCTTTGTCCGGCCGAAATCAAAACTCATCGAAGAAGCATCCCGAAAGGAAGCTGATCGTGTACGCCAACTTGCAGAAAAAGAATCAGAACGAATTCTTTCTGATGCCCGAAAACATGCAGAACAATTGCGTGAAAATGTTCAACGTGAAGAATCCCAAATGCGGGATAGAATGGAGAAAATCCAAGCACAAGCAGATGAAAGAGCTGTGAAACGAGAAGAAGTACTCGAACAAAAAATTGAAAAAACAGAATCTTCTCGAGAACGATATGAAGAAGCAAAGAAAGAATACAACGAAAAATCAGAGCAATTACAACAAAAAATTGATTCACAAAACGAAACTCTTGAGAAAATTTCTCAACTTTCAAAAGACGAAGCTAAAAAAGAGCTTACAAATCGAATCGAAAAAGAAGCGGCTCCTGAGCTTGCTGAGACGTTAAAACGAAAAGTAGACCTTATGCGTCAAAACGCAGACGAAGAAGCTTCTCAGATTATTGTAGAAGCAGTCCAGCGATATGCTGCACCAGTGACAAATGAAGCAACGGTTACAGTAGTAAAAATTGAATCTGATAGTTTGAAAGGAAAAATTATCGGACGGGAAGGACGAAATATTAATGCATTTGAGCTTCTTACAGGAGTTGATTTGATTATCGACGATACTCCAGGAACAATCACTATTTCATCATTTGATATGTTCCGACGATATATTGCAAAAGTCGCATTAGAAGAACTTATTAAAGACGGACGAATTCATCCATCTAAAATCGAAGAATTTGTAAAAAAAGCACAAGAGAAAGCGGATAAACTTATTCTTGAACTCGGACAAAAAGCCGCACAAGAATTGGGAATTGTTGGTCTTCCTGATCAAATTTTAAAACTAGTTGGACGATTGCGATTCCGAACATCATACGGACAAAATGTACTTACCCACTCTTTGGAAGTGGCTTATGTAGCAGAAGGAATTGCCCTTGAAATTCCTGGAGCAGATCCAGAAGTATGTAAGAAAGCAGGACTTTTGCATGATATTGGAAAAGCGGTCAGCCACGAGGTAGAAGGAGGACATGCAGTGATCGGGAAAGATATTTTGGAAAAATTTGGAATTGATAAACGGGTGATCGATGCGATGAAATCTCACCACGAAGATTTCCCATATGAAACAATTGAATCACGAATTCTCCAGGCCGCAGATGCGATCTCAGCAGCACGTCCAGGGGCGCGAAAAGAAACTCTTGAAAAGTACCTTAAACGATTGAAAGAGCTCGAAGCAATTGCGGGTTCATTTACAGGAGTTGAAAAAGTATTTGCGATTCAGGCAGGACGAGAAGTGCGAGTCTTTGTAAACGCACGGGAAGTTGATGATCTCGAGGCAGAAAAACTCTCTTTCGAATGTGCTCGAAAGATTGAAAAAAGCTGTGAATACCCAGGAGAGGTACGAGTGGCTGTGATTCGAGAAAGCCGATACGAAGGAGTAGCGAAATAATTCCTTTAAATAGTAAGACCAAAAAAAGACCCCGCATTTGCGGGGTTTTTTCTTATTCAGTATTTTTTTCTGGGAATGTAATATCACTTTTTTTTATATAATCAGGAGCTCCACCACCATCAAGGTAAACGAGATATACAGGTTCATCTTCTATACCATCTATTGGAGGGTTAAGAATGACTCCCTTTACACCATCTACCATAACTTCTAATCGTGTGTCTTCGGGACCCGTTTCAAAGTTTTCAACCATTTGTTTATACGATTTTTTCTCGTACTTCTGCGTCAATTTGTTCGAATACTTCAGGATGATCTTTTAGGTATTGAACAGCGTTTAACTTCCCTTGTCCGAGTTTTGTATCTCCGTATGAAAAGAAGGCTCCGGATTTTTTTACCACTTCAAAGTTAACAGCTGTATTTAACAAATCAGATCCTTTTGAAATTCCTTCGTTAAAGAAGATATCTACTTCTGCACTTCGGAACGGAGGGGCTACTTTGTTTTTTACAATTTTAATTCGCATCGCATTTCCATCTGCTTGTTTTTCAGTCCCTGTTCCAGATTCGATTTTTCCTCCTTTTCGAACCTCTACTCGTACAGAAGAGTAAAATTTTAAAGCATTTCCTCCTGTTGTTGTTTCAGGATTTCCAAACATAACTCCGATTTTCATTCGGATTTGGTTGATGAAAATAATAGTTGTTCCGGTTTTAGCTGTGATCGCTGTAAGCTTTCGCAAAGCCTGGCTCATCAGTCGTGCATGCAATCCCATTTGAGCATCTCCCATAGCTCCTTCGATTTCGGCTCGAGGCGTAAGTGCTGCCACAGAGTCCACAATAATTAAGTCTACCCCACCTGATCGCACCAACGCTTCCACAATCTCCAAAGCTTGCTCACCAGAATCTGGTTGGGAGAGAAGAAGGTCATCGGTATTTACGCCTAATTTTCGAGCGTATTCCGGATCGAGAGCATGTTCTGCGTCTATAAAAGCCACCGTTCCCCCGTCTTTTTGGAATTCAGCTGCTGCATGAAGAGTGAGAGTGGTTTTTCCAGAACTCTCAGGACCATAGATTTCAATAATTCGTCCACAAGGCCATCCTCCCCCAAGTGCAAGATCGATCGAAATCGCTCCAGAGGTAACCGTTTTAATTTTTGCATGTTCGTGTTCTCCGAGTCGCATAACAGCTCCTTTTCCAAAGTTTTTTTCAATTTGGGCCAAGGCCGCTTTCAATGCGTCTTTTCGAGCGGAATCGTCAGATGTTTTACTCATTTGTTTTATAAGAAATAAATATTGTGGGGAAAAATTCTCGCATAAGCGGGAAAAAAATACAAAATAAATAGCTCATTAAAATTTAATGACGTTTCTTTCGGGGAGGTCGGGCTTCTTTTGATTCATCATTAGAAGCGTGTTTTTGTTTTCGGATGTTATTTTCATCGAGTTGATAAAAACTTTGTAACGCCTCCTCTCGTCCCATAGAAATTTTTTTACTATTACAAACACCACAAACGGTTCGAGGGTTTCCTCGTAGAGATCTTCCGATTCCGGCAGGTACAATCGTTCGGCAGTCGTGGCAGTAAATCGCCATTTTTGTTGTCGGCCATTCGTCTTCATTCTTACTTCTATAAGCATCCATTATGTCGTCATTCATAATGTGTGTAACTTCTTCTATAGCCTGATCAAGATCCATTTTGATATCTCCAGAAGCTTTTCCTTCTTGTTGGGCTTCATGAAGAAAGGTGGTTCGTTGGCTTTCGTCGTTTGTAGAGTTGGTCATGTGAAAATATTAATGATGTTTTTATTCTGATTTTTTAGGTGTTTTTGTTTTCTTTTCTTTTGGCAGATCAAAGAGTTTCTGTGCTTTTGGACTTGGTTTTGTTTGTGTATCCCGGGTTGGGTGTTGGAAAAAAGACATAACCTCATTTTTCTTTGCATCTCGAGAGCGAAGGAATGTAGCAGTTAATCCAGCCACTTGTGCAATGAAGCAGAAAGAAATCCCCATTCGAATTTCAGAACTTTCGTACCCGCGACCAATCATAAGGAGCACAGAGGTCGCACAAAAAAGAAGTAATAGTTGTTGCCACCCAGCGACCCAGAGAAACTTATTTTCACTGACGCGAAGTGGCCACCATTTCTTGTTAAGGAGTTTATTCAACCAAAAAAAGGAAACCACAAGCGAGATTAAAAATACAAAGAAGCCAATAATCATCGTTGGGCCTCCGAAGGCATTTTGGGTATAGGGTTCCCCATACAAAGGTTCATGACTGGTCCAAGGGAAAAAACAGAACAAAATTGTCGCAAGGTGCGAAAAGATGATTACTTTTTCCTCCAAAGAGAACTTCTTAAAGTTCCGATACACGAATGCATCATTTACTTTGAGTGGAACTTTTTTTCCGAGATTCTTCATTGGTACTGTGATGATACCTTTTTTTTCGGAAAGGGAAAATGTTTGACACAAAAGAAACTTCTTTTTATAACTGTACGCGATGAAAGGTTTCGTTCACACAATGATGATGTTCATGATGATGGATCTCGCGCTGGCGGGATGATCGGAGTGAATGTTTTCTTGAAAAATATTTTCCTCGGTCATTCAGACCGGGGTTTTTTTGAACTTTTTATCACCTCTCACTATGAAAATACTTTTCCCACAGCAAACAGCTCATTCTAAATTTCTTTATTACTGGAGCGAGTATTACAACAACCTTGAAGAACATGAACCAGAACCAACAGTTTCCTTGGAAACAGGATCCGCAGAAGGCGGAGCAAAAACAACTCTCCTGGCTCAGAAGACAGCAAATAGGATTTCTTGGTTTGAAAAAAACGGAGCTTTTGATACCCAGAAACCAGATGGCTACAAAAGCCTGAATAGCTAGTAATCTTTCAAATAAATCTTACAATATCACTGATGAAAAAATACTTTACCACTCCGATCTACTATGTGAATGATATCCCGCATATCGGGCATGCCTACTGCACATTAGCCACAGATACACTGGCTCGATACTGGCGTAAAAAACTAGGGAAAGAAAACGTCTACTTCCTCACGGGGACAGATGAAAATTCCCAAAAAACCGTTGATGCGGCAAAGGCGGCAGGGCAGGATGTTCACGAATACTTGGATCAAATGGCCGCTCGTTGGCAGGCCGCGTGGGACAAAACGGGAATCGCATACGATGATTTTATCCGGACTACAGAGGATCGACATGTCGAAGTGGTGCACAAACTCTTGAAAGAAATCCACGGAAAGGGGGATATC
>JBNKLH010000093.1:0-4815 GCA_050292255.1 Candidatus Altimarinota bacterium
GAAGAAACAGATCCATCCATATCAAAATCTTGTGATCAATCATTTCTTGAAGGAGGGGCTCTCTGTGAAGGAAGTGCTCAACCGATTGCGATATGGGGAGACGAAGATGAATTTTCTTCTCATCCGGACTTCGCATCTCCTCTCGGACAACCCGGAAACTTAGCTTGTAGCATGGTTGGAAAGGGAGACTGTGTTACGGCCTATGGATGGGACGGAGAAATTATAGACTGTGTTTCTGCAACCGGCCTTTCAGGGGTTGCTATTTGTGACGCTCCATCTTGTACCCCATTTACCTGTGAAGAACTCGGACAAACCTGTGGGACTCATGATGCAGGATGTGGACAAACCGTAAACTGTGGAGTGTGTGATTGTTCTGCAGGATCCGGAAAGATTAATAATTTTGGAACCTATACTGTAGCAGGAGTAACAATGGCGAATCTTACTTGGACTTGGCCTAGTATAGCCGCATCTTCCTCTGGAGGTCCCGTAACCGCCTCTCAAGACATTTCAAATGGAAGTATCGACTTTTCAACTAATACTATGTACTGCTCCAGTGGGACCGTTGTTTATACCGGAGGGGGCATGAACTATGTCGTTTCATGTGATGCTGGATACACAGCAAGTGGGACAACTTGTGTAACAGGATGTACGGACACAACCTGGACTCCATCTACATCAACCGTATGTTCGGGGGTTCCTTTTACCCAAACCAGCAACTGTAGCAACACGAAAACCGCCTGGGGAACTCAAAATTGTACAAAATCTTGTCAATGCTGTAACTCAGGAGAAACAATATGTATAAGTCACGCAGGAGAAGTATCAAATTATACAACCGAAGCCGATTGTATAAATGCATATACAAATTCTGTTGGAACAAATTGTTTTCTGTGGAAATAAGGAAAATAACCTTCGCATAACACAATAATTTGACACTATAGGTGGTTGTTCTTATACTCCGGGAGAATTTATTTTCTATTTTTCTATTAATCTTTATCAAATGAAAAAAGTTCTCGCTCTTATCGTTGCCTTTGGGCTTGGGGCTGCTCTTATGGGATGTATGCCAGAAAAAGCTGCACCTGCAGAAGAAATGCCTATGGAGGAAACAGCTACACCAGAAGCTGAAGTAGTAGAAGTAGTTATGCCAGCAGAAGAAATGCCAGCTGAAGAAGCTATGATGGAAGAGGAAGGAATGATGGAAGAAGAAGGTGCTATGATGGAAGAAGAAACAGATGCTATGAACGGAGAAATGGTTATCGACGAAATCGTTGAAACACCAGCTGAATAGTTCTCTGTTCTCAAGAGTTAAAAAGTGAAAAACCCTCGCAATGCGGGGGTTTTTTAGTATGAAACAGAACCCTTCCAAACCTTCCCTTAAACTAAAGGCCAGCTTTTATTCCCCTCCATTGGTTCAAGGGAGGGGCTAGGGGGGGGGTTATTTCTCCGGCTTCATAAGAGGGAAAAGCACCACATCACGTAGATTTGGCTGTCCGGTGATCAAAGCCACCAAACGATCAATCCCCATCCCAAATCCAGTCATCGGAGGAAATCCGTGTTCCATCGCGGTCAAAAATTCATCATCTACCTCCATCGCTTCTTCGTCTCCGCCCGCTTTGGCCTCTGATTGTTCTTCTAAGAGCTTTCGTTGAACGGAAGGATCAATGAGCTCTCCATACGAGTTTACGATCTCCCAACCAGCAACCAGAAGCTGATACACGTCAGACGTCCCATCTCCATTTGGTCGAGCGAGCGGTTTGAGATCGGTCGGATAATCCATCACAAATGTTGGTTGAACCAATGTCGGTCGTGCGGTCTTTTTGTAAACGTGATCGAGCAGATTTCCCCGCCCCATTTTATTGGCTTCTTTCGAAGGCAAATCGTATTTCTTGATACACATGGTTCGAAGCTCTTCGAGATCAATGGTGTTCATATCAATATTGGCAAATTTCTGAAGCAAATCTCCAAATTTTACCCGTGGCCATTCTCCGGCAAAGTCGATCTCAACCGGTTTTTCGTTCTTATCCAAAACGGTACATTTCGTGGTTCCCGTTGCTTTTTTGATCACAGATTGAAGCATTTCTTGCGTCCAGTTCATGTTGTCATCCAAATTTGCATACGCCGCATACCATTCCATAAGTGTAAATTCTTGGAGATGGCTCGGATCCATTCCCTCGTTTCGGAAACATTTCCCGATTTCAAAGACTCGTTCGAATCGTCCCGCCAAGAGCATTTTGTGCTCGAGCTCGAGAGAAATTCGCAGAACAAACTCGTGATCTAAAGCGTTATGATGTGTCTCAAATACACGCGCCATCGCCCCTCCCGCCTGAGCCTGGAGAATCCGTGTTTCTACTTCGGTAAACTTTTTTTCGTGCATAAATTCGCGGATCAATCGCACTACTTCTGAACGAATTTTGAATCGATCAAACGTCTCTTCATTGGAGAATAAATCCAAATATCGTTGACGATAACAACTCTCTCGATCTGTAATCCCCGCCCATTTTTCTGGCAATGGACGCAGTGATTTTGAAAGGGGCTCTACCAATGCGGCGAGCAAAGAAGGTTCTCCGTGTTTCGTAATGAAATATTCTCCTGTAAACCCGATAAAATCTCCTAAATCTATATTCTTGATAAACCATTTATAGTCATCTCCCAATGCATTTTTCGTCAAACAAATCTGAAAATCTCCGTCTGTGTCTCGGATCCGCAAAAAAGCCAACTTCCCCATATCTCGGAAGTTGAGCACTCGTCCGCACAACTTCGCTTCGCTTTTTGGCCCCGCCATAATATCACTGGCTTCACGCAGTTTTGCCTTTTCACAAAAGGATTTTGCCTCTGCGGAAGTATGCGTTCGATCAAATTTTTCAGCAAACCCATCGAATCCCTTTTCACGCCAAGCTTCAAGCTTCTTTTTTCTGTCGGTAATGAGATGATTTTCAGTAGACATATTTGTAAATAATATTTTCTTTAATTGGTCACTCTGGCTTGTCCAGAGTCTACGCAAAGAGTTGTATCATATTTCATCATAGGTAACAATTCCAGATGGATCATCTACGAAAGAAAATAACTCTTCCGATAAATCCCTAAAGTCTGGATTTTTACTTTTTATCAGATCTAGTTTCTCCTGTCGTTTCATATTCTTTATCTGTTTTTCACGAATAATTGCATTTGTCATACTAGGAATAAACTCAAAATAAAGACATTTCGTTAGACCGTATTTTTGGGGAAATCCCGCTATGTTTCCTTTCTTGTGCTCCAAAACTCTTCTTACAAGATTGTTGGTAACGCCTGTATACAACGTTGGGCGCAAGTTTCCCATAATATAAACCCCTGAAAATTCTGAATACATTTGAGATAGATTCTGGACAAGCCAGAATGACAAAAAATAAGTGCAAAAAGGATACAATTTCAGAGACCGATTCACAAACAAAAACATTGATTTTTACGCAATTCTATGCTATAATTCAGAGATTTTTAGATAAAAAAATCTTTATGCGATTCAAAGTTCCGCAAGACGTGCAACGAGAAGATCAGATTCTTTGGATTCTGACTCTCCGCCAAGTAATCACACTTATCGTGGGATTTGGGTTCTCGTATGTGCTGTTTTCATCGTTGCGAAAACAATACGATTTGCATCAAATGGAGATCATCATGATCTGGATTCCTGCTGGACTATCAGCAGCTTTTGCTTTTTTGAAAGTCAAAGGAATTTCTCTTGGAAAATTTGTATTACTCTTGATCGAACAAAACCTCTTTCGCGCTCCTCGACGAAAATGGGTTCAACATGGAGGAGAACCATTTATCTCTCTCACAACCCCGTTTTCGATGAAGAATAAGAAAAAAACAGAGACACAAGCCGCGGACAAAGACGTTTCTGAAAAGAAAATTAAAAATATCGCCGCTATTTTGGATAGTTCTGGAACATCCGGACTCTCGGAGAAGAAAAAAGCTAAAAAATAAAAATGGCAGACCAAAAAACAGCCGATCTCAAAACCAAAGCAAAAGGAAAAAAAGCCAATGAAAAATTGAGCTCAACCCAACGATATTTGCAGTTTGCTGAGGTTCATGACGATACCTTAGTGCTCAAAAACGGAGGACTGAGAGCGGTATTGGAAGTGTCTTCTATCAACTTCAACTTGAAATCTGACGCCGAACAAGAAGCAATTATTCGGTCGTATCAAGGATTTCTAAACGCCCTGAATTTCCCATGCCAAATCCTCATCCGATCTCGAAAACTCGATATCGATCAATACCTTGAGGATCTCATGAATCGACAAAAAAACATCAACAACCAACTCTTGCGAGAGCAAACACTGGACTACATTGAATACGTTCGAAAGTTGGTAGAATTCTCCGATATTATGGAAAAACGATTCTTCGTAGTCGTCCCATTTGAACCAGTCCGAGCACAAAAAAAAGGAACATTACAAAGCTTCTTCGAATATATCGCTCCAGAAGACACAGTCGTAAATATCATGACCCGAAAACGAGAGTTTAAAGAACTCAAAAAAGAACTCGAATCACGAATCGCCACGGCAAAAACCGCTTTGGAAAACTGTGGACTTAATGTAACGCAATTGAAAACAGAAGAAATCATTGAACTCTTCTACCAAGCCTACAATCCAGATCGAGCGCGAACCCAAAAATTCAGTGCTCTCGACGATATGTCGGTCACCGAAGGTCCTCAAGAAAATCTCGTTGCAGATCCAAGCTAGGAATGAACTTCTACAACATCTTCTACTAACGCCTTGAAATTCTGTTTAATTTTTTCAATGGCATTTTTATATTCTTCGGCTTGTTCATCGGTTGTTCCAGTATCTT
>JBNKLH010000094.1:0-4793 GCA_050292255.1 Candidatus Altimarinota bacterium
TCGTATGGAACGCCTTTGGAATGGTGACTTCTATGGGAGATGCCGACAAAATTTCATCATCGAAAAAAGCGATCCAATGGATCTTGATTGGATTGGCATTGGCGATCTTTGCCTACGTGATCATCAAAACGGTTATCTCGCTTACGTACTTGTCAGCGGTCTAGTGAGTAGATGGTATTTAGTATCTAGTATTTAGGGGCAATGGGCTTAAGCCCATTGTCTTTTTTTAGTTTGTTACTCATTTCGAAACTCTCGGATCATCTGAGCACGTGCTTCACGTGGCTGTTTCATGAGGAAGCTCCCCACGACGACGATGTCTGCACCCGCATCGTGTAAGAGACCTACGTTTTCGAGATTTACTCCGCCATCTACTTCAATCTCTCCTGCAAATCCACGCTCTCGGAGTTGTTTAATTTTTCCCAATGCTTCCGGCATGAATGATTGCCCTCCGAATCCGCATTTTACAGACATAACGAGTATTTGATCTGCGGTTTTCAAAATTTCATCTGAAAGGAAATCTGGTGAGGTATATCCATCAATGGTGATTCCGGCTCGGATATTTTGAGCTTTTAGCTGTTTCAATAATTCAATAGAGCGAGCGATTCCCTCAAGCTCAACATGAAACGTAATCCCTTTGACACCAACTTTGATGAGCGCGTCGAAATAAGCTTCCGGATTTACCACCATGAGGTGCGCTTCGGCCTCAACGGGAAATTTTACCTTTTTAAATACCGGTGCTCCAAAGCTTAAGTTTGGGACGAAGTGTCCATCCATAATATCGAGATGGATCCGGTCTGCATTTTTGATAGATTCGAGTTCTTCTTTGAGACAAGAGAAATCCGCGTCGAGAATGGAAGGAGAAATTTTCATTGGTTTCATTTTAGGCAAAGTTCGAACTCTGTACAAACGCAAAATACCCAGAACCCGGGTTGGACATTTGTTGCAAGAGTATTCAACCCGGGTTCAAAGTGGATTCAATTTGCGAAAATACAAATATTTGCTACCGTCCGAGAGATGGATCCAAACTTATGAGAATAAAACAATTCAAAGCCCGATCACCACGCCGAAAACCACACCTTCGGCAAAGAAGAAAGCTCGATTTTTCGGCCATGCCGAGATGGAAACGCCGTCTTGCACGAGTCGGGATTGCCTGTGGGGCGTTCTTCCTGTTTTTGGTGGCTTATACGATTTTTGTACTTCCGTCAGTAAGTGATGCTTCAGAATTAATATTTGCAGAGTCTACTATTATTTATGACCGAAAGGCCTTGGATCCGAATGAAGATCCCGCAGACCACATTCTCTATACGATTTATGGGGATGAAAACCGGGAGTTTGTTCCTCTCGAAGAAATGAGTCCGTGGGTGCCCAAAGCAACGGTCGCTATTGAGGACGATCAATTTTACTCTTGGTGGCACATCGGATTTGATCCGCCCGCTATTATCAAAGCGGCACTGAATTATTTTTTTGGAATTGGAGATAGTCGTGGAGGATCAACGATTACCCAACAATTGGTGAAAAATTCTTTTCTTACAAACGAAAAGAGCTTAACTCGAAAGTTTAACGAAATGTTGCTGTCGATTAAGATGGAAATGGTGTATTCCAAGGATGAAATATTGGAATTGTACCTCAATAAAATTCCTTATGGGCACAATGCTCATGGGATTGAGGCGGCGGCAAAGAAATTTTTGGGAAAATCTGCACGAGACCTAACTTTGGCAGAAGCAGCGGTGCTTGCGAGCTTGCCGGCGCGACCAACATATTTTTCTCCGTATGGATCACACCGAGACGCCCTTATGGGATACTACAAATACGCAGATGGAGTCGATATCGAAGAAGGGGCGGAAGTAAATCATGATGATCCGGCGGGACCAACGGTGTACAAAAAAGGACGAAAAGATTTGGTTCTTCAACGGATGTTGGAAGAAGAGATGGTGACATTTGAAGAGTTTAAAAATGCGTGGAGCCAATCAAAAGATTTAACTTTTCAGCAAAATCGAACGGATATTAAAGCGCCTCATTTTGTCTTTTATGTACGACAACAACTGGAGGATAAATACGGGAAGGAATTTTTGAAAAACGGAGGATTACGGATTTATACTACATTAGATCCGGA
The DNA here is from genome assembly GCA_050292255.1 of Candidatus Altimarinota bacterium. GTDB lineage: Bacteria > Patescibacteriota > Gracilibacteria > UBA4473 > UBA4473 > JBNKLH01. Next base: position 2,114 of record JBNKLH010000094.1, read on the forward strand.
TCTGCAGGAGCTTGCAGAAGATGTAATTGAAACCAAAACCGCTCACTATGCGGGAACCTATGGGGCCCAAAATGTAGCAATGGTGAGCATTTCTCCACAAGATGGGGAGATCTTGGCATATGTAGGAGGAAAAGACTACTTTGATACGACAAATGATGGACAAGTGGATGTTCTGACTTCCCGGCGACAACCTGGATCCAGCTTCAAGCCTCTGACCTATGCGACGGCTTTTGAAAAAGGATACGCGCCTTCAACCATTATCTTTGACGTAGAAACGGATTTTGGAGGAAATTATAAGCCCCAAAACTTTGATGGAAAATTCGCGGGACCCGTGTCTGCGAGAGAAGCGATCAACAGAAGTTTGAATATTCCGGCGGTTAAAATGGCGTATTTGGCGACGCCAGAAAATATTTTGGAGAACGCAAAAAAAGTGGGAATTCAGACAGAAAGTAAGCCGATAGATGTTGGAATTTCAATTGGGATTGGTGCGGCGGAAGTAGAACCATTGAGTCATATCAATTCATTCCAGGTTTTTGCACGTGACGGAAGTTGGTATGAGCCAACCAGCATTCTGGAAATTCACAACTCAGAGGGAAAAGTATTGGAAAAGTTTAACCCCGAACGGACATACCACAAAGGATTGGATCCACAGATTTCGGCACTAGTACGAAATATTTTGACGGATGAAACAACACGTCCAACGACGGATGGGTTTGATTGGAACACATTCCTTCAGATAGAAGGAATCGATAATGGGGCCAAAACAGGAACTTCAAACCGAATGGTGGCAAACCCAGATTTTGACCCCAACCGACCAGAAGATCCAGAAAAAAATCCAAAAGAGATTTATGCGCCAGGAGACTCTTGGACGATCGGATTTTCTCCGTTCTTGGTGACAGGAGTATGGGTCGGAAATAACCGAGGACAGCCTATGAAACCTGGAGCTACGGGGCTCACGGTTGCGGCTCCCGTTTGGAAACGGTTTATGGAAGATTCTCATGCCAAAATCAAAGAAGATTTAGGCGAAGAAGAGTTTGAAAAAGAAAACGTATATCCGGAAGTTGAATTGGAGACGGTGAAAATTAATAAATGGAATGGAAAAATTGCAACGGATAAAACCCCTCCAAAACTGGCAGTTGAGGAAGTTTTTGCGAGTTTTGCACGTCCTATCGAATTAGACGAACCGGTCTCTACGACCCGGACAACGGGGCGATTTGGAACGTACTCTCGACCGGCAACAGGGAAGATCTCGCTCTCTTCTCTTCTTCCGGAAAAAGAAAACTGGAATGAGCCTGTACAAGAATGGCTTCGATTACATCCTCAATACATCATGAGTAGCGGATCAGAGATGGATCCAGAAGATCGGTTGCCAAACTATGCGGGGATGGATCCGACATGGCGAGGGAATAGAGAAGATCTTCGCTTTCAACTTTTTAACCGAAATCGACGAGACACTCGAACGACAACAACTCAGCAAAATACCTCGGGCAGCATTTCAATTCTTTCTCCCAAAGATGGAGGAAATATCGCATCGGGGACTGTGACGGTTCGTGCGCATGTGACTAATCCACAAGACATTCAGGAGGTCGAATTTTACTTTGATGATTACCTTGTGACCTATGCGAATAGTTACCCATGGGAAAAACGATTACGAATACCTACTTCTTTGGCAGTAGGTTCAGAACACACGATTAAAGTTGTGGCCGTTGATAACGATTTCAATTCCCAAGAAGCAGAAGTCTCGGTCAAAATCAGTCATGATCGAACGGGACCAGAAATCGTCTTTTTGGGGCCCGTCGCTCAGCAACGGATTCCACAAAATACACTTGTGAATGTGTTGGCAGACGTCCAGGACTACCAATCAGAAGTAAAGATTGTCGAATTCCTGCTGGATGAAGATTCACTTGGTTATAGCGAACAAGCTCCTTACACGACACAATTTACACCGACGGTCATTGGACGACACAATCTAACGGTTCGAGCCTGGGATGTGCATGAAAATGTTTCAGAAAAAACGATTCCGTTTTCCGTAGATCGGGAGGCAAGTCTTCGTATGGCAGATCCTGAAATTACAAACATCAAAGACTATAGAGCCTCTGTGTCTGTGGACGTGGTGGTTCCTGCGGCGGAGAATTTTGAATGGATTCAGCTTTCGACAGAAACAGGGGACTATGTTGATCGTATCGATTCTCCAACACAGCAAATACAGTTTCAGATTCCAAAACTTTATAGCGGACAGAAAGAAAATGTATATCTCGAGGGAAAAAAGAAGGGGGAAGAATCGCAACAGTTTGGTTCAAAGTTGATTGAGAGGTAGTTTACGCGTTTGACGTAAGGAAATACTTCACGAGAGATTCTGTGGCGGCTTCTTCTGGGGCATGCCGAAGGATGTCTTTGATTGTTTTTTCATCGTAGCCAAGGTGTTTGAGTGCTTCTAGTGCTTCTTGGCGCGCAGGCGTGTTACAGTCTCCGTCAGCTTCTTCTGGTGCATTGAGATCGAGTTTTCCGCGGAGTTCGATGACCAATCGTTCGGCGGTTTTTTTCCCAATTCCGGGCATACGAGTAATGAAGGAAATGTCTCCATTTTCGATGGCGGATAACAATTGGTCTACCGGAGTTGAGACCATTCCAAGGGCCGTTTTTGGGCCGATCCCAGAGACCTGGATGAGCTTTTCAAACA
>JBNKLH010000095.1:0-4746 GCA_050292255.1 Candidatus Altimarinota bacterium
GAACAAAATCCAAAAGATTTTGTGAGGAAAAGGATGAATATACGAAACTTAAACGAGCTCCGATACTATCGGAGCGAGTTGAGTGAAGTATATGAAGACTGTGGTGCCACGAGGCAGATTTGAACTGCCGACCTCCGGGTTATGAATCCGACGCTCTCACCAACTGAGCTACCGTGGCGGACTACTGGGGGATCTTATTCAAAAAATGTTTTAGGTCAAATTCATCTGTTGCATTCACATACCAAAACCCCTACACTCTTTCGCGAATAAAACCTGACCCAACTAAAAATGAACTTCTTCAAAAAACTCTTCGGAAAAAAAGAATCTTGTGACTCTTGCTGTGGAGGATGTTGTTCTTCTGCAGAAGATATTTTGTTTATGCCGGAAGATACTGAAATCTTGAAAAACGCAGATCCGAAAATTGTAATTGGAAAAATCCACAAAATCACCGCACATCCAGATCCGGCTATTACAAAAGTACGAGTCACTCAAACCGAAATCGCTCCTGGAAAAATGGAACAAATCCTCTGCGGAGGAGTAAATATCGAAGAAGGAGCTTACGTCCCAGTGGCTACCGTGGGAGCAAAACTTTCTGAGGACTTTGAAATCGGAGAACGAAAAATCCGAGGCGAAGTCTCTCGAGGAATGATCTGCTCTCGGACAGAGCTCGGACTTGCGAAAAATGACGAACCGGATCACGGGATCTGGCTCCTCCCAGCTGAAAAATTTGAAAACTTGATCGGGACGCCGATCAATGAATTGGCTTAAAAGCTAATCATCTTTTTTACCAATCCCGCAAACCGTATTTTCAATCCTTTTACTCGCTCTGGAACAGGATATCCTTGTTGATTCATCCCCTTAACAACATCTTCTTCCTTATACAGATCTGTAATGGAAGTCAGAAACGCATCTGAAACAGTTTCTCCATCTGCCAACTGAGACAAGATCGCCCAAGTTTTTTCTGGAACAAATCTCTTAAGGAAGCTCGTAGTCCCTATACTAATAAGATCATCCTTCCCTGGATACCGTTCAACCTTGTTCCCCATCAAAAAATTGCAAACAAAAACAATGCCTAAATAAACATATCCCCAAAAAAGTCAACAATTTTTATAAAGGAAACGTCTCCGCCATCTTTTCGAGATATTCCCAATCGTCTGCAATCTTTGCTTTGAGTTGATCGAGGATTGCTTTGTTTTCTGGTTTGAGCAAATGTTTCGTTCGTCCTTGGAGAGAGAGAAATTCTTCCAATGGCTTATTTTCTTCTCGGTATTTTTTACTTGCGGGAGGACGGAAATTAATCTTCCATTTCCCATCCATAACCTCGTACAAAGGCCAGAGTCCAGAATTTACCGCTAATTCACAAAGTTTAATTCCGATTTCTGGTTTGTGTTTCCAGTTCGTCGGACACATCGAGAACGCATTGAGAAAGGCTGGACCATCGACATTAAACGCCTTATGTGCTTTCTGCATGAGATCGGTATAGTTCGACGGACTCACCTGCGCCACATATGGAATATCATGTGAAGCCAAAATCTTCGTCAGGTTTTTTCGGTGTTGCATTTTCCCCGGCAAAACTTCTCCTGCTGGAGTCGTATGCGTCGAAAATCCTAGTGGCGTAGAACCAGATCGTTGATATCCGGTATTCATATATCCTTCGTTGTCGAAACAGATATAGACAAAATTATGCCCTCGTTCGAGCGCCCCACTCAACCATTGAAATCCAATATCATACGTCGCTCCGTCTCCGCCTACGGCCAAGAATTTAATCTTCTTTTGTGTTTCGCTTAACTTCCCTTTTCGTTCAAAGGCTTTCCAAGCCGCTTCTGCTCCGGAAATAACAGCCGCCGCGTTTTCGAAGAGAGAATGAATCCATGGGGTTTTAAAACTATTGTACGGATACGCCCCAAAACAAATTTCGGAACACCCCGTCGCATTCGCTGTCACGATTGGATTATCGATCGTAGTTAAAGCTTGTTTTAAAATCACTGAAATCCCACATCCCGGACACAATCGATGTCCGCTTGCGAGTCTCTGAGGGTTTTGACTGACTACTTTTAGATTCGGGATAAACTGTGATGCTGGAAGTGTTTTTTCAGGCATTTCAAAAAATTAGCAACGATATGTTGACAGATTTTCCGGAAAAAATAAAATCACCTGGCTGTTTACAGTACATACCAGTGAAACGTGGAGACGCCGACTTAGCTCAGCTGGTAGAGCAACGGATTTGTAACCCGTAGGTCACCGGTTCGATCCCGGTAGTCGGCTCCACACAAAAACCCCAGTGCCTCCAACGGAGTCAGTGGGGTTTTTGACGTAAGCGAAGCTTACCAGAACGAACCGGACCGGTTCGAACATTTGCACCGAAGAATAAAATGATGAGGCTGCCAAATGACTCGAGTAGATTTTATGAAATAAAATCGTAGGGAGAGTTCCCGGTAATCATCAAATAACTCACACAGAAAAAAAGCCGTCATATCTCAGACGGCTTTTCATTTTACATATTTCATCGTTGTCTAGATCCCAGCTCCGAAGAGTGAGTCGCTAGAATCAAAAATGAAATCTCTCGTGGAAAAATTATTTATCTTACAAGAACAACGCTAATAAACAAATGGCCAACGTTAATATGGCAAACAATTCTGGAAATCCCATCTTCACAAGAACGGATGGATTCTCTTCACCATTGCTAGCAATGTATTGTTCGGACAAACGCTTCAATGCACTTGCCCCCGTCAAACTTTGCGCCCAAGATGAAAATCCCATACCGAGTCCGCCAAATATTCCAATCCAAATAAATTCCATTGTCCAATTTGCGCCATTACCAATCTTTAAAATAAAAAAGAACCCCGTTATAAAAGCATATAGTATTTGAGACATCGGAAGTCCGGGGATAATCGTACTCCAGTTTCCTGGGGCTTCCAGATCTTTATTCTCCCCACTCTTACGAGCTCTATTTACAGCTGAAATTGCACCTTCTGATGCAGCCATAATATTCTTCATTCCGATTGAGCTTAAAATACCTGTAATACCTACCATTACTACTGCTCCGATAATTGCAAAATTTAATGTATTCATAACTAAATTATTTTTAATTTGATTTTAAAAAATTGATAAAAATTCTAATTAATATTTAAAGTAAATGGACGATACCTTCGCCCTTGAAGACCTGCATTGAGCTTACTTCCCATTTCGTTTAAATTGAGCCGACTTCCATGCACAATGAACCCAAGATAGGCTAATGCCATATTTAGTGAATGCCCAATTAAAACAATAAGAATTCCCGCGATAATATTCCCGCTTAATTCTGCCAGGAAGTTAAATACAAATCCCATAACAACGGTTACGAACCCGACTGCCTGAAGCCGTACATAGGACAATAAGTCCTGAAATGCACCTTGGAAACCTCCCCATAAATCACCGAGTGAGCCTAAAATCCCTTTCAGAATTCCATGCTGAAGTATTTGAGAGAGAACTGCACAAGCAATTCCTACATAAAAGAAATACTTCATAAATGAAGGGAACTCTAATCCGCCTTCGGATGGAGTAAATAATACTTTTATAACAATAAACATTGCCCACGTATTTATTACCCAGCCAATATCGGATAATGCACTCCACGACTTTTCCTGAAATGCTTTATATGCTGATAATAAGCGTCCTACTGATAATTGGATTGCCCCAATTAAGAACGAAAACCTCATCATAAAAAGGATCGAATCCAAAGCGAGTTCATTTTTTCCGGTCTGGAAACTGCTCATTTCAGGAATTACAAGATTTCTAAGAATCGGTAATCCAGAAAATTCACCATACCCAAACCAAGTGCCGGTTATGGCTCCCCAAGAAACAATAAAACCACCTAGTAAATAGCCAAGTAAATGACCTTCTTTGGCGTGCCAATTGTTTTTTCTGTGGAAAAACAATGTCACCAGAAGCACCAACAGACCATATCCACCATCTCCAATTAACATAGCCGCAAAAACGGCATAGAAAAAGAGGAAGACAGAAGAATAATCCCTTTCCGTATAGCCTGGAACCGCTTTTTCCAAAAGGATATCTACCGAACTACTTAACTTGTTTCGCTTCAATTTCGTCGGAACCTTCTTTAGCTCTGCTCCCGTCGGATCTTCAAAGCAATATCCCCAATTATTTTCCTCCGCCAATTCCTTAACAGAATCAACCGAGTCAACCGGAACATAGCCTTCCCAATACCGAAAAGCCTTTTCTTCAACAATCCCGCTGAATTGAACGTTCCGTACATCGAAACGACGGATTCGTTCATTCAAGGCATCCTGAAGAAGTGCTTTATGAGTGGCAAGTTGTGCCAATTCTTTTTTCGTCTCCAAAATGACATTCTTGGTTTTCAAGATCGCATCCTGCAGCGTCTTTGGCTCCCGTTTCGGAATAGCAAATTCTGGAAATCCAAGTGCTTCTGCTCCTAAAGAAATCTGAGCAATATGAAATTTTTTATCATTCTCTCCGAAGACAAATATATCTTCTCTTGAACGAATCGATTCCATATCTTTCTCGTTTACTTCAAATAGACGAACAAATACTCCTGATTTTCGTAAAAACTCCACATCCCGTATTGAAACATTCCCCCAGGATTCATAAAACCCACAATATCTGCAAAAACCATGTTAAACAGTACATATATCCACAGTGTTGAAAGTTTTACTTTCGTATTATCCATATATTGCCCCTTCAAAAACCAAACGCTGCAATTCACCGGAGCCGAGCAATGCGGTAAGA
>JBNKLH010000096.1:0-4741 GCA_050292255.1 Candidatus Altimarinota bacterium
TAGATTCTGAGTGATTTAATTTGTTTTTTCAAGTGAAACCTTTCCGAGTCCCTAAATATTGATTTTTTCCTTATTTCATGCTATAATCCAGAGATAATTGCGTCATGGGAAAAATTAAAAACGCCATCCAAAAGGCAAAGGAGATTCAAGATAAAGCAAAAGACCTAGAATCTTCAGAAGGAACCAAAGAGCTAAAAAAGCTCGGAGAAACCCTTTTGGGCAAAGAAAAGAAAGAATCAAAACTTCAGTCTGATGTGGCTAAAGAGTATGTGGGGAGCGAGCTAGAAGAATTAGAAGATAAAGTCGAAGCACACGAATCAAAAGAACGACGAAAAGGATTTGTGGGAGGTATGGTGACAGGCGCGCTTGGTCTTTTGGGATATAAAACCCTGAGTGGAGAAAGCAAAGAAATGGTGGATCGATCCGTAGAAACAGGAGAGCAAGCGACAGAAATCTTCATGAAAAAAGGTCCAGAAGCAGAGAAAAAAAGAAAAGACATCAATGATGCCATCATGGAAGCGAAAGAACTGAATCATGAAGCGAAGGAGCTTCAGGAAAAGGCTCAGTTGAAATTTAAACTCGAGAAGAAGGCGGAAACATTTTTTGAAAAGGCGGAGAAATACGGAGCAGAAGATTACAAAATGAAAAATGTACTTCAGGAGGCTTGGGCGGAAACCGAGTTTTTGTATGACGAAGAGGGGAATATTGAGAAAAAAAGAGGTTGGTTTGGGCGATTGTTTGCCTTTTTGCCTCTGTTTTTTCAGAAATCAAAGAATCGAGAAATCTTTCAGAAGTTACGGAAAAATGGGACGCTTGATCAGCTCAAAAGTGCAAAGAAATCCAAAGAGGAAATAGAAAAAGAAATCGATGAACTCAAAGAAGATGTGAAAGAGGTAAAAAAATCAAAACAAGAAGTAGGTCGATCATTTAAGGAATCTCCTGGGATTTTGTGGAGTTCGAAAGAAGTTTTCCGTTTGTCCAAAACCTATAAACAGGAACTGCGGGAATTAGCCAAGATGGCGGGGGGACAAAAAATGACCAAAAAAGAGATTCAAAAAGGTCTTCAGAATATCGTCGACAAATATCGAAAAATAGGAATTGAAAAAGGAGGAAAATCCTTTCTCAATAATGCAAAACTAAAAGAACACTTCCCTGGTTTCAAGGTCTCAGAGACAGCTATGAAATCAAAAAAGGTTTTGAAAGGGAATGTTGCTTTTCGGTTAGTAGAGATATCTGGAAAAGCTTTGGGAGCTTTTTTGAGAACCGGACGACACGAAGGAATCGGTGGGGGACTCGAAGCCGCCAAAGATATGGTTACCGATGCGGATACTTGGAAAGATGCGTGCCCGATCTGGGGGACGATTCGGAGTTTTGAAAAACTAGACGATGCAGATGGCCGATCCAAGTGGAGTAAATGGTTAGAAGTAGGATTTAGTCTGGGGATGGATGTAGCGATGATCGTTGGGATTATCGGGAGTTTTGGGACTGCGACAGCCGGACTCGCTGGAGCACGAACCGCCGGAATGGCGAGTTTCAAAGGAGTGGCTAAAAAGCAATTAATTCGAGAGGCCGAAGAAATGGGATCGAAAGAAAGTCTGACCTTCTTCCGGAAAAATGCCGTGAGAATGGCCGGAGGAAAATGGGTAGTCGGGTTTAATCTTGTGGCTACGGTTGCCGAAGAGATGTTCTCTGATAATGAAATTGATGAATTTGGGAAAGACGTTAAGAAGTCAATTATTCATAATCAGTTTGAAACAGAACAAGAAGTTACTATGGCACTTCTTCAAGGGCGTGATAGACAATACATAGAACAAATTCGTGCTGCCGCGGCTGAAGAAGAAAAGAAACGAAAAAAGAAACTTGAGAAGAAAGAGGAACTGATCTCTCATGGACATATCGTGGAAGCCGAAGATGAGGTTTTGATCGAAAAAGAAGTTTCAGATGAAGAAACAGAAAAACCAACAGAAGGCGAAACAGATATCAAAGAAGGTCCGAAAGACGATAAAAAAGAAACCAACGAAAAAGACGTTGAAGTAGGAAAAGAATCCGTCGAAAAAGTGAAAAAAACGGTCGCTAACTAGCAGGGAATCCTGTTTGTTCTACGTGAGGCGGATCATTGTCGTCTCGGTTTCGATTTTCAGATATTTTTTGGACGATTTGGTGTGGACGAAATACATTATCAAATCGCAATGTTGCGTCTCGGTTGGCCGTTTCTATTTCGATATTTCCTATCCCCAAGAGCCATCGTATAAATCCCAGATCACTCGGAATGATATTGGTAATCGAATTATAGGAAATACTATTTACCGTTGATCCAAAGAGTTCTCGGTTTTGGAGGATGACTCGATAGTTGGTGACATAGATCACATCGTATTTGTAGTCGAGCCAGGCTTTGAGAAAAAAGACGATTGCAAACAGGAACATTAAAGTCATAAAAGCCAATCCCCAAACACTATTGTGTCCAAAAACAAAGATAATAAGCCCGATGCTGACGAAGAAAAGGGGAAGGATGAGTCCAAGGAGAAAAATGACTGGGTGTTTTTGAACCACGCGTTCCACTTTTTCTCGGGGAAGAATGTAGAAATTCCCATGTTTTTTTGCCTGCCGGATGATGGATTGTTGTTCGTAGTCATACATAGTGGCAAACTTGAGAAGCCGAAGCATTCGCAAGACCAGTAAGTATTCGAGGGAATCTCCAATTCCAAATTTAGCTAAATAAAAGGGTAAAATCGCTACGAGATCAATAATCCCTTCCCATGAAAAGACGAAACGAATGGGGTTTTTGTCAGACCAGATACGGAGTCCATACTCTATGGTAAATACGGTAACGACAATTTTATCGAAGAAAAAGAGGATTTCTTCAAGCCAATAAAATTCCGGATCTCCGATGAAAAAGGGGAGATGCAGTGGAATAACCGCCACTGAAAACATGACTAAGAAGCTGATCCCTCCGTTAATAACGTGCCCCATTGGATTTGTGGGATCATGAAACCACCCGTGCATGAGTTTTCGTAGCTTCTTCATATGTCTTTATCTTATACTGCGAGGATTGTTTAGTGTCAATCTTCATTTCATTAAGATGAAAAAATTTCAGAAAGTGTGACGTGCGAAATTGACGATTTATTGTAAATAAGTATACGGGAAGTGTGGATTTTTTGACTTTTATGTGAAGTGCAAAGCATCCCCGATTGTTCTTTGATAGTTTCACGTTGGTTTGTATTTGTTTATCTCGGTTTCTTCTCGGAGAGGGGAGTCGGAGATAAATAAAGTATGAACTAAAAAAATGAATATGAGAAAAATAATTATGTTATTGGTTGGCCTGTTCATAGCCATAAGTGTGAACGCTCAGGAGAGTGATACTGTTTATTATAATAATAACCAGCAGGTTTTTATAAGCGGAAAAATTGATCCATTAGATCCAAGCGTAATAAAAATGAACTGGGAAGAGGTCTCCTGGAGCGAAGTTTTCATCAAAAAGGTTTCAGACAAGAAGCTTTATATTCTGGTCTCAAACAATGATTGGAAATTAACGCTACATCTTGAAAAACAAGATGGTTCTTTGTTGGTTATTACCAGTGGTGGATATGAGGATGAGGAAACAGAGGAATCTATTCCGGTTGAAAAATTGTCTTCTATCACATTCTGGGACAAGGATTATCTGGAATCATCTGCGCCAAAAGGAGCGGACCTAAAGCGACCCGTTTTTTATGATTTCAAAGAAGCGGGTGGAAAAGTTTATCTGGTACATAATGCTTTTGGCCGGAGTATGAATTATGCGGATCCACAATCTGCATTGAAAAAATTTTGAAACGTGAAACGTATTGAAGAAATACAGACTGTTCCGAGTGGATGGTCTGTTTTCTTTTAAATAAGAACGCCCCCCAACCCCCTCTTAAACTAAGCGGGGGGGGGAAGTAAGAATATCTTTTATGGAAATAGTTTTGACAAAGTTTTTAGCAGTCATAAAATACGAGTGCTAAATTTGATGCTTATTGTAATATCTAACTTATAAATACCATGACTAAAATTATTGGAATCGATCTCGGGACCACCAATTCTTGTGTGGCCGTAATGGAAGGAGGGAAAGCCGTTGTGATCCCAAACTCTGAAGGAGGACGGACGACGCCTTCTATCGTTGCGAAAAAAGAAGACCAAATCTTGGTGGGGACGCCTGCGAAACGACAAGCACTTACCAATCCAAAGAATACTATCTTTTCAGCGAAACGATTTATCGGACGAAGCTGGAATGAGGTTGAGAATGAAATGGAAAAAGTGCCGTTTGATTTTCACAAGGGAAATAATAGCTCTGTGGACATTACCTTTGATGGGAAAAATGTACGACCGGCAGAAATCTCTGCGAAATTGCTTGGGAAACTCAAAGCCGATGCAGAAAAATATCTCGGAGGAACAGTGACCAAAGCGGTAATCACGGTGCCAGCCTACTTCAACGATGACCAACGAAAAGCGACTCGAGATGCCGGGAAAATTGCCGGACTTGAGGTAGAACGAATTATCAACGAGCCAACAGCCGCGGCTCTTGCCTACGGAATTGATAAAAAAGGAAAGGAAGAAAAAGTAGTTGTCTACGATCTTGGGGGAGGAACCTTTGACGTGTCTGTGCTAGAAATCCACGATGGGACGTTCGAAGTACTCGCGACTAATGGAGACACACACTTGGGAGGAGATGACTTTGATAATGTGATCATTGATTATCTCACGGAGAAATTTGAAAAGGAGAACA
>JBNKLH010000097.1:0-4558 GCA_050292255.1 Candidatus Altimarinota bacterium
ATCTTTAAAACTAACGTCTCGTTGTTTGTTGATCTTTTTTTTGTGATTCTTTCCTTTCGTTCCTAAAGAAATCAAATAGCCTATAAAGGCTACGGCAGCAATAACGCCAGCAATTTTCAATATAGTTATAATCATAACCAAACCCTCCTAATTATTTTAATTAATACTTACTAGTTCATAAACCTCTCTTTTAAATAAGAACTCCCCTATTCCCTCTTAAACCAAGTGGGGAATTATACGTAGTGTGCTTCTCATGAAAAAAGAAATCCATGAACTAGAAATATTAATCCGTGGTGAATAGTGTTTTCAAAGATCGGAAGATTTTTAAACCCGAAAGTTAAAAACTTCACAGGATCCTTTTAATAATATTCAAAAAAAAGTCAATACAAAGAAAGGAGGCACTGTTACGATGATTAACACAGTACCTCCGGAAAGAAATCAGCCCTTTCTTTTTTCTTTTCGCTTGATTACCCAACGTGGGATATTCCACGCAAAATAAACGATAGCAAGAATAGCAATTCCAATTAACGAGATTTTCATCCAATTTTCCATAGGGAGTTCATTTTGATTCATATTCCTCCCTTCATAAAAAGGAAAACTATGAACCAAAATATGGTTGATACAAATGACTGATTTCTGAAAAGAACGGAAAGAGTTCATACACCTCAATCGGGGGTTGAAAACTTTACAGGTGCCTTGTAGCAAAATCTCAAAAAGACTCAACTGTTTTGAGGATTTCTTATCGATAATATTACCAAGAGCAACACAACTCCCGTCTCCAACATCACTAAATCCGGAGAAAATATCCATGCACAAAGAAGGATAAAAGGAAGTACCGTTCGCCGTTCTTGATTCCAAAAAAATCTCTGATACGCAAAGAGTCCGGCAAAAAGAATGAGCCCGAGAATTCCTTTTTCAAAGAATGTTATCAACGCTCCGGAAGGAGGAATAAGTAAATCTGACGGATCTAATACCTTCGCGGAAAAAAGATCGAGAACATGTAAAAACTGCCCTTCTCCTGCTCCAAAAAGAACCAGAGAGATATTCTTCACAAAAGCACCAACAAACTTAAACCAGGCGCCAATAGTCCAGTTTAATCCTTGTGCTAAAAGTAAGCCAAATCCCCCACCCCAAAACATCATGGGCCCCCAAAAGACGAGCGTGCGAAATTTCATCCGGGGGAGATATTTTTGGACATGAAAAAGCGCTATCCCCGCTGCAATAATAATCCCCGGATTCTCTGTCTTCAGCGCAATATAGGTATAAAAAACATGCAAAACCAGTTTCGAAACCACATTCCCAAAAGGAGCGGAAAATACAATTCCACACACGGCGAACAAACCCACTAGATCTTTGGAAATTTCCACAAAAGGAAAAAGTTCTGGCAACCAATAACAAGAGACCGCTCCCATTGAAATCGCAAGAAATAAAATCCCATGCTTCACCCATGTATCTGGGAAAAATGAATCCCGAATCTGCATTAAAAACCAAGCCATTAACCAAACCAGCATCCATGGCCAGACAAGTTCTGTATATTGAGAAAGAAAAACCAGTCCCACAGAAAGGACATAAAACACGCCCCAAAAAAGCATTTCCTGAAAAGAAATATGTCGCAGTTTGTTTTGAATTTTATTTCCGATCCAAATCAACAAAATCGCGATCGCAGAAAGAGGAAAAACGACCTCCGCTTGTGGGAGAAAATGTCCCCAAAAATAAGGGTTTCCGCCCACAGAGATTCCCGCATTGACCCAAAAAGTCGCGACAAAAAGAAGTAAACCCACTCCTTCTATAACTTTTCCCCAATGTACAGATGCCAAAAATTTTTTCATTTCCACAAGGTGCACCTTAGCGAAAATGGGCAATTTGAAAAGACTTATTTCTGAGGAGTTTGAGAGTCTTCTTTGGGTTTCAATGCATTTTCAATCTTAATATCTTGTCGCAAATAATCTGTCGTTTCTGCTTCGAGATCATCCAAAGCTTTTTTCACACTTCCTTCTCCGTTATTAAGAGATTGAACCATTTTTTCAAATTTCTGTTGCATCTCAGACCGAGAAACCAGCCATGGAATAGAACTCGCAAATTTCGCTTGTCGCGCAAATATCCCTGTATTAGGTTCATTGGCCTGCTCTGCAATCAAATCCAATCGGGATGTCGGCATCCCTGTTTCCTCATAAAAACTCACAAGGTTTTCCTTCTTCGCCATGTATTTCAAAAATCGCCACGCCACATCACTGTCTTTCGCAGAACGAGGCACTACCCATGACCACACTTTTCCAACCACACGTCGGGTACTCGCATCATTTGAATCCTCAAACTGAGGGAGGAATGCAATCCGTACATTATCAATATCGATAGGATTTGAGAGAGAGTTTCGTTCACCAGAGAGGATATTTTGAATTCGTTTCCAGTCACGAGAATACCCGAGCACCATAGATACTTTTCCGTTTACAAAAGGTAAAAAGTTTCGATGTTCGTCTGTCGAAAGGGCCATAAATTCATTCCAGGAATGGTTTTTGTATTTTTGATTTGCAAAGCTCGTAAAGAAACTGATGGCTTCTTCTCCAAAATCCACCCGTTTTCCACCGGAGGTCACTCCCGCAGTAGAACCAAAGGTCGCCATCGTCCCATCATCAGAAAAGAATTTCACGCCCATTTGAAACATCAAACTCTCCACGATATCGAATCCATACAAAATATTATCTACACGTCCAAAAGCGAGTCCTGACACCGCAAATCGTTCCAGAGAATTATCAGTCTGGGTCAACATTTCCACGTCTTTTCGGAGATCTGTCCACGTCCGAGAAGGAGTATTTTTTTCTGGGAGCCGATCGATGAGATGTTCTTCGTTATAAAAAATCGCCAAAGAATCTACCGCCGCTGGAACACCGTAAATACGATTGTCACTGGCCCCAATTAAAGCATCTGCCGCGGCTCGTACAAACGTCGCCCGAAATCGATCCGGGGTAAACGATTCATCTAAATCGGAAATCGGAACTAGTTTTTCTTGATTTTCTGTGATCCAGTTTCCGTCCGTGAAGACGATGTCTGGCCCTTTCCCTTCGGCCATCTTGTCGACCAACATGGCCTGCATATCTTCATCAGAAGAAAACTCTGTCACTTCCATGCTCAATCCAGGTGTCCGAGCTTCTGCCACAAACTCTCGAGCGAGCGCTCTTAATGTATTTGCTTCTTGAGCCGTCCAGATTTGCAATCGAAGGAAAGTCCCCGCATCGAGTACTTGCCCGGCACTTGGATCTTTTTTGGTACATCCCGAAAGAACTATCCCCAGTACGAGAATCCCCACGACCGCAAATATTTTTCTCATGTGTATTTTGTTTTGAAGTTCGTCACAGATTCTAACAGATTTTCACAAGAGTTTTCAAATATTTAAGTCCCCCTTGTGAAAGGGGGAAACAGGGGGATTTTTTTGAAATAAATCCCTCCTCCTCTCGACGAAACTCGAGGCACCTCCCTTTCTCAAGGGAGGGAATTATAATTCTTCAAAATAATCACAATCTTCGCACCCCGTTTTTTTACATCCCTCTGAATCTTTCTGCCCTCCACACTTTGCATAGTGCAATCGAACCCCATCGGACTCCGCAAATGGCAAAATTTTATCCGAACCGCAATTTAGACACACCAAATCTTCACAGACTCCATTATGTGCTTCCGCTTCTAATCGTGCCTCACAATCGAGACACATAAATTTTTTAATCGTTACGTTTGAGACTTTCATCTTTTTATAATTCATAATTTACCGGCGCCACCATAACCACAAACTCTCCTCTTGTATTTTCTTTTGTGAAATTGTTCAATGCCTCTCCTACCGTTCCTCGAAATATTTCTTCGTGCATTTTCGTCAGCTCTCGTCCGACTACAATGACTCTTTCCGTCCCCAAATAATTTTCTAATTCTGTCAGCAACTTTGGAAATCGATGCACAGACTCATAGAAGATATTGGTCATCTTGGAGTTTTCAAGAGAGGTCAACAATGTCTGCCGTCCTTTCTTGTGAGGAAGGAATCCATGAAAGGAAAACTGATCCACTGGAACTCCTGCCACGCTCAATAACGTCGTCAATGCGCTCGCTCCTGGAATCGGCACGACATCAAAACCTTGTGATAACGCTTCTCGAACAATCCGAAATCCCGGATCAGAAATCCCCGGCGTCCCCGCATCAGAGACGTAGGCCACACTCCCCTCTTTTTTGAATTCAGAAAAAATCTGAGTAATTTTCTCAGGAGATGTTTGGGCATGACAAGAAGTTGTTTTTTTCTCGATGTCGTATTTATCCAACAATATCTTGGTATGACGAGTATCCTCTGCCACGATGAGATCAACTGACTTCAGCGTATCAATCGCCCGCAGGGTAATATCCGCTAAATTTCCAATCGGAGTGGCGACAATAAAGAGTTGTTTCATGTGAGCCGATTGTAATTAAAAAACAAAGAATCCACAATTGCCATCTCTGCAAAAGACGATAGAATGTTCCCACAAATGCCCATTAAAATTTTGCCGCCCTCTGTCGCTGACCAAATCGCCGCTGGTGAGGTTGTTGA
>JBNKLH010000098.1:0-4549 GCA_050292255.1 Candidatus Altimarinota bacterium
AAATATCCCGAAAAAAACTTCGCCAAAGAATGTATCGAAGCTTCACGAAGGCAGTATGCTCACCCGGTTGCCGAAGTAGAAGAATTGCTCCAACAATGGGAAGAAGGAAAAATCCAACCAGAAATGACGAACACTCCAAAAAAGAACGATCAATTTGAAGAGACGGAGTTTGAAGAGCCGTTGCTCTAAAGTCTAGTAGGGATACGCGCCAATCCCTCCGAGGAGGTTTACAAACGTGTATTCGGGAAACATTGGTGTCAGCTTTTTCTGCATCATTCCAGACGTGCCTCCTGAATGACAATAGAGGACGAAATAAGTTCCTTCTGGGTGTTTCTTGGCAAATAGTTCATTGGAAATCGGGACAGATCCCTCGACGGGTTCTCCGATCATATCAACGAGAATTACCTTTTTTCCGAGTGTTTTTTTCTTTTCAAAATATTCTTCCCAGGTCCATCCCAGAGAACCGCCTCCGTGAATAGAACAAGCATTGGCATCAAACATTCCGTGAATATCCATTTTTTATTTTTTAAAGGTTCGCAGTGATTGTACTTGTTTCTTTGAGAGATGGAAGGTTGAGAAAATATCGGATTTTTGATAAAATAAGCCATCCGGGTGTGTTATCCTGTTTTTCGGATGGAATTTCTCAAGAAAATATTGTCGCCTTCTATGCCAAACTGGGTCCAAAATGTGACGTTTGGGATCCATAATATTTTTCGAAAAAAAGTGGATTTACCATCTAACGTTTTAGTTTCTGCCTCTCATGGGAGTGCGCGGATTCCGATGGCGTTGATTCGTCATTTATCAGGATATTATCAGCGATCCCCTCGACTGTGGTTGAACTTTTCTGACTATGGGACAAAGTTCCTCCTAGAAGATGTCCCGGCAGACCAAAAAGCCGTGCCCAAATATGGACGTATCGTGGGAGATCCCAATCGTGATTTGATTGCGCCAGATATTATCCGATTTGAAGACTTCGGAGGAAACCGAATTTTTTCAGAAGCTTTTGAGCGGCGTATGACAAAGTCTATGCTCCGTTTTTTTTGGCGACGAAAGTTTCTCAATTATTCTTACAATCCTTTTTATAAAAGCATCTATCGGAAACTAGAACAGGTGGTAAAGAACCAGGGAGACTCACAGGTGCCCATTGTTTTTGTAGATGTTCATGATGTGGGAAACCGAATTCTCGGACGATGGCGGAAGGAAGATAAAGAACGAGAACAAAAATTTCCGAAAGTCGTGATTTCCAACGCCCCAGACTTAGAGACGGGAGTGAATCGTTTGGGGACGGCACCAGACTATTTTGCAGAATTATTTGCGGATGTCTTGGCAGAGCACCTGGCATTGGGGCGAGACGAGGTCAAAATAAACCATGTCTATAAGGGGGGAAATATTGTTCGTCATTTTGGAAATCCTTATAAAAATACCCGACTTCGAAAGATTCTACATGGTCGTGAGATCTTTGCTTTGCAGGTTGAATTTAATCGATCATTTTATCTCAATGAGGTAAACCAAATGGCCTATCGATCCAAGATAAAGTTTGTGCGTAATGCCCTTATGAGCACTCTGAAACAGGTGGCAGAATTTGCCGATCATCTTCCGATTTCAGAAGCAACGGAAGAGGCAGAAGAAAGTGCGACATAAAAAAAAAGGACCCTAGTGGGATCCTTTCATTTCAAAGCTTTATTTGTGAGCTATCTTTTTTTGTCTACGTAGTCTTGGACAAAGATAGCAATAGAGGCAGCGATCGGGACAGAAAAGATCATTCCGAGGATCGCCACGGCGACACCTCCAGCGGCAAACCCAAGGGCTCCTCCAATCATCAAAACAAGCAATACCACGACAGAAGAAAGTCCAACGACTCTTTCCATAATCATTGGGACGAGGAAGTTGTTTTCAATAACTTGCGTGATGGCGATCCAGATGATGACGGCAATAAGAGCGGTCCAGGAAATATTGAGTGCGATAACTCCTGCCAAGAGTCCCATAAGCCAGACTCCAATGTATGGAAGCAATTCCATAAAAGCAGAAAAAATACCAATTGTAGCGGCGTATTGCATCCCAAAGAGATGCTCAAAGATCTTCATTCCAATATACATAAAGAGCCCGATAATGATCATGAGCAAGAGTTGCCCACGGAACCACTTGGCCATTTTTGTCTGAACGGACATGAATTTTGTTTGAATGTATTTCCGGTCTCGTTCCGGGAAAAAAGCAATAAAGAATCGCCCGATTTGTTCGCGTTCGAGAAGGATGAAGAAGAGGAGCACAAGGGTGAAAATAAAATTAAACACTCCCTGGAATATTCCCCCGACAATGCCGACGGTTGAACCGGCCACAGATTGAAGATTTTTAGAGATAGCTGCGAGATTGTTTGAAAGAAGATGTTGGATTTCTCCCATTTCAAATCGAACCCCAAATCGTTCCAAAAAGGGAACAGAGATGGCCCCTCCATTTTGATTGCTGACAAAGTCCGCGAGATCCCGAGCGATATCCATCAATTGACGTGCGATAATCGGAACGACCTTAATGAAGAGCAGACTGAGGGCTCCCAAAAAGAGGACATACAAAATCAAAATCGCAATTGGTCGAGGAATACGATGTTCTTCGATCTTATCGAGAACAGGCGTGAGCCCGATAGCCAAAAACCCAGCCACTCCGATAGTGATGAGAATACTTTGTAATTGTTCAACCACTTTGAGTCCCGCCATAAAAAGAACAATAATAAACAGCACTTTTACGACTGTTTTTGCAGATATTTCAATCTCTGTAATGCTTCGAGTGATTTCTTCTGGTGGCGGAGCGATTATTTTTTCTTTTTTTGGGGATTCTTCCCGTGGTTGGATTTTAGGAATTTTCGGAATAGAAATTCCTTTGAAGACTTTTTTGAATATTTTCATTTTGTGTTTGCTAAACGCGCACTATGACATATGACATAGCTTCCGGAAAATCGCAACAGGAAGGAGTCTATTTGGAGTTGAGATGTTGGAGGAATGTTTTTTTTTGAATGAAGTGACAGAATTATATCTTCTGACTTGCTTTTTTTATTCACTTAATTACACTCGCCCCGCGTTCGTTTCTAATCTTTGAATGCGCAGAACTTTTGAGTGAGCAGTATTTCTATTGAAGGCACTTTTGGGTGCTTTATTTTGGGTTTACATTGTATGAAGCTAAAAAACCTCCCGTTTTCGTTAAACCTGGCAGAAGAACTCGTCGAATTAGAAAAGACAGGATCTTTGACATTGGTAAATCTCGCCAATGCGGCCGCCAAGAGTTTCTTGGTCAATGAGATTCTGACTCATACGCCCTTTCGAAATATTCTCTGGGTATCCGAAGACGAACGGGCAGATGTGTTGAAGGCGAATGCGGATATGTTTTTCGACGGAGATATTTTCGTCGTTCCTCATGAGATGACGCCCAGTCAGTTTTATGACATTCGAAATTCATTTGCTCAAAGCCATCCTACGATGGTGTTTTTTGAGGATTTAGAATCACTTGAAAAACAAGTTTTCCCAATTGAATCTACTCTGCAGGATGAATCTGTCTCATTGAAAGTGGGAGAAAAAATACAGATTTTTGATGTGTTTTCTCGTCTCGAACAGATGGGATATCGTCCAGCGGAAGACCAACGATTGAAATCAGGAGAATTTGTACGTCGAGGAGAAAACTTGTTTATCTATCCTGCAAACGAAAAAGAGTGTGTACGAATAGATTTATTTGGAGATGAGATTGAGCGAATTGATTTTATTGATCAGGATGACGGAAAAGTTCTAAAAGAAGGAAAAAAAATACAGATTTTGTTGGCGGAATTTTCTGATCGAGGAAAGCATTTCTTTGATGTTTTTTCTGATCCGCTTACTCTGGCTATTTCAGATGATCTTCAAGAAGATCTGAATCTCAAAACTGCTTTGTTGCGATTTACAACGTTTCCCCGGGATACAGAGAAGTTCTTTCATTTGAACTTTTTCTCTGTGCTTCCGTACTACACGATTCCGGATTTTATCGTTGATATCAAAGAACGATTCCGTCGGGAATTCGATATTGCTCTGATCACCAAACGATATGACGAGATTGAAAAGATTTTTCGGGAAAACGATGTGATGTTTACCGAAGATTTGGAGAGCAAAATGCCTTCAACGGTAAAAGTTATTCGTCTCGAAAAAGATGAATTTATGCCGCACAGTTTCCAAAACAATGAACGAAAGCTTCTCTTCCTTACAGATCGAGAGATCTTTCAGTTTCATCGGACACGACGACAAAAGAAATCCATTGCAGGCGTGAATTTTGACCTGATTAATTCTTTGAAATCCGGAGACTATGTGACGCATGTCGATCATGGGATTGCCCAGTTTGAAGGGATTGTTCGACGGGATTTGGGAGAAAACTTTGGAGTGCGAGAGTATTTGAAACTAAAATATGCCCAAAACGATCGATTGTATGTACCGGTTGAATCGGCCGAAAAAGTAATTGAAATATATTTTATAAAAATGTAAAAGTGTTATTTTTTAAAGGTAATAAATATAAAGGATCAATATTTAGTAATTATAATATT
>JBNKLH010000099.1:0-4482 GCA_050292255.1 Candidatus Altimarinota bacterium
AAGCAAGTGCCAATCCGGCCATCAAATATCCCATTGGAATACGGAAATACATCATTAGCAAGATCAACCCCACCCCAAGAAATACTCCCATCGGAACCAAAACTCCTTCTAAAATATGCCGAAGCAATTCTCGTTCTCGAGAGAAAGTGGAATAAAAACTCACATGATACCCAGAGGCAAAAACCGCATGCGTACCATGGCTATACCCTCGAACAAAATTCATACTCACAAATCCGAAAAACCAGCTCAGAGCAATCAAAAAATATCCACCAAAATACATTGCCATAGTACGTACCACTCCCAATCGTTCAAGAAGTTTTGAGGCCAAGAAAAATTCAACAAAGAGGGCAATACATCCAAAAATCAAACTCAAGACTCCCAAATCGTGTGCCAAAGTGTGGTGTGCCACTGCATTACTGGTCAGGTGTTGAACACTTTCAATGGCATGACTTCCGAGCTCTTTCACCTGATCGATAAACAGAGAAGCTTGGAATGAATCCATCGGAATCGGCGTCCCGCCTCCGTGACCTCCTGTAAAATACGAACTCAATTCTTTCATAAACTCAAACTCCGTAACGGCCGTTAAACTCGACTGGAAAACAAGCACCAAAATGAGCAATTTCAAAAATGGAATCTCTCGAATCTTTTTGAAGGCATGTACATATTTTCGTCGTGGCACCTGTACGATTTCAGGGATCAAGTTTGGAATATGACCAATGATATTTGATTCGTGAAATAGGAGTACCACCATCAATGCCAATGGAATAAACCAAATAAAAAGCACCGCACTAGTGGTAAAAAATTCAAACAACCCAATCAACAACGCCGAACTGATAATCACCCCCAAAGTCAACGCAGAATCGATAATTGGAATCGTATGTGTTGCTTGTTTGGGAGAAAAGAACTCCTCTGTTTTTCGCAATAACGCAATCCGAATCTGTGGGTAAAAGAAGTTCTTGGCCAAGATTGCCATCGCAAAGAAGCCGATCAAATTCCCATGGGCTTCAAAAATCCCTGCCATAAGCAAGAGAAAAAGCAGAATCCCAATAATCGCAAAGAGAAAGCGATTCACCTCAAGTCGAACAAAAAAGTTATTCGAAACTAAACTCCCAAACATGATCAATCCTGCTTCGATAAGAAACAACCAAAGCAAGTTTTGGATCCCGAAAGATTCGATAAATAAAGATGTAATAACAACCCATGCCACCATAAATCCGACCTGATACAAGAAATTCATCAGCCAGAGAAATGACACTCTATATCGCAGTGATTCTGGGATTCTTAATTTCTTCCAAAGTTGTTGAATCATGAATATTTTATTACATTCAGTTTTGCATTGTACCACAAAAAAGAACAAAAAACAATATTTTATACAAAAAATCAAGCAACACAAAAACAAGTCAAAAAGCCCCATTCACACACCTTTTCGGTAACTAAATAAGAGTGAGTGGATTTTTTCTCGGTTCCCCCACTCGCCGTGGATATTTTTTGGGACAATATTTCTTTTTCTGAATGAGAAGCATGTATCGTCTTTCATCCTCTCCCAATGTCTCCTCAAACACCTGTTCTATTTCTCCCCCAAGCACTTTTTCTAGTCCTTTATAGGTCACCAAATCCTCCAAAATTGCCGGCCCCTGATAGGCCACAAACAAACCTCCTAACTTTACAAAAGGCAATGCATATTCCAATAAAACCGGCCATGGAGCCAACGCTCGAGCGGTCACGATATCAAATTGTTCCCGGAATTTTTTATCCTGTCCATATTCTTCAATCCGCCCATGATGTGTGGTAACAGGCAATCTCAGATGATCCGCCATATCCTGAACAGCCTTCATTTTTTTGCCCACACTATCGAGAGAATGAAATTCTGTCCCTGGATACATAATCGCCAAAGGAAGTGTTGGAAATCCCCCCCCCGCACCCAAATCCAAAACTTTCTTTCCTTGGAAATCCACATACTTCGTTGCCAACAGAGAGTCTACAAAATGTTTTTCAAAAATATCGTCTCGATCCCGGATTGCGGAAAGGTTAATCTTTGAATTCCACTCTATAAAAAGATCACACAACACTTCAAATTGTGCTGATTGATCTGCAGAAAGAGTGAGCTCGTGATCAGAAAAAAGTGAATTCATTCAGAGGATACGGTACATGGAGAAGAAAAGAGAGGCAAGTGGATTCCAAAATTTGACTAAAAATAAAAAAAGTGAGTAGAATCAAATATGAAAGAAAAATTCCCGGCACCGGATCCTGATAAGATTCGAAAAGTTTGTGTAACAAATAGAAAAACTAAAAAACGTCTCTCCGACGAAGAAATTTTGGAGAAGATTGAATTCCTCATTGAACAACAGGAATTAGCTGACGAAGCCTACCAACCTGGAGAGAAAATTTATAATTAAACTTCATCATGACGAATAACAGCCCCGAATCGTCCAAAAAATACGATGTCATTCCCGCAAAAACAGTTATAGAAATAACCAATGAAGGATATGAAGAATATTATTATGTAACCGATGATGATTTGGATCCAGAAATTCGAAAAGCAAGAAAAAAGTTCGCACTCAAATTTCAAAAAAAAATAGATCACACTTATGACCCTTACGAAAGCCAAGATACTATAGAAAACTAAAAAACATGGAAGACCGAACCCCGAAAATATACGAAGTTATTGTTCCCGAAACAGGAGAAGCAAGCGAAGACGATATCCAAAAAAAGGTGGATTTTGCAGAAGATTATCAAAGAAATATCGTCGACAGAGTATTCCCGAACAATAAATACATGAGTGGAAAAAACTAATTTTATTATGAAAGAAAAAAACGAATCAATCCCCTACAAAATTGCATTTGGAAAAGAAGTAGACAAGTACTCTGCCCAAGAAAAGGCAGAGGCTATCAAATTCGTAATGCAAGAACAATTTAAAGCCGTGGCAAAGGATTACAACAAAGATAAATCCGTTCACCCACACCCTTTGAACTAATTCCCCTTTTCATACCCAAGAAACAAATACCCTCCTCCCAACGCCAGTGGAACTAGCATTGGCCCAACCAATTCTCTTTCTAAAATAAAACCAACGACAAGCGCTAAAAATAAAGGGATCACAATCAAATATCCCGCTATTTTTTCGTATTTCCATCCCAATCCCAACCCGATAAACATCAACGGAAAAACACTCAACCAGAGATTGTCCCACACGGTATATTCTGGATTTATAAACGGCAACGGATTCCCGTATCCAAAGTAAAACGGCAATCCAAAGAGGAGTACTACCAAAGCAAGAATTCGGATAACCCAAGTGAGAGTACGGAGTTGTTTTTTGGTGAATGTCATTGGAGTCAATATATCAGAAAAAGAGAAAATTTATATATTGATATTCAATTTAAGTTTTGCTCGTTCTATAAATGTTAATATGATAAAATTAATTAAATATTAATGAAGATGAAGAAATTCTTTTTAAAATCTCTATTCGGATTATTTTTTCTATTTCTCTTCTGCGGACAATTTACCTTATTAACCCAAAGTGCAGAAGCTTATGTAAGCGTAAAGGGTTATTATAGAAAAGACGGAACTTATGTGCGCCCTCATGTACGGTCCAACCCCAATGGATTAAAATACGACAATTATAGCTGGACACCTTCTCAAGGCCTCTATAACAATACTTATGGAACAAGAGGTGTTGAATGGGATACCCCAACTTACATAACCGACCCCGATTACTATGAAGGGAAATATTTGTATAATTCTGGGCAATATTCAACTAACTCTTATTCAAAAGCTAGCAACATTACGAACAGTTCAATAAATTCATATCAATTAAATAATCGTCAACAAAAATCTATTACAAACAAAACAAGAAATCGAAATATCCCCAAACAAAGACAATACCAACTACGCTATTTAGAAAAATATCTAAAATAGCCTTTTTCATAGTCGGGGTGATCCCGCGACGGTGGGACGACCACCACGGTCCCAAACCGTGTACTCTAGTCAACTGAACTACACAAATAAAAAAACACACAACATCCAGATGGTCGGGGTGAGAGGACTCGAACCTCCGACCCCACGGTCCCAAACCGTGTACTCTAGCCAACTGAGCTACACCCCGCTATATGGATACTGTATGTTTCTGTTCTCACAAAAGAGCCAAGCGATTCTATAAACATTTATAAAAAACGCAAATTTTATTTTTAAAACAAACCACAATCTACATTCCCCCACTTGGTTCAAGAGGGGGCTAGGGGGCGTTCTCTTTTCAATAATTTTATTTCAAAAACCCAAGCCCTGTTTTCTTTTGCACTTCTTTTTGGGAGAAAGCTAAAAGTATGAAAAAGGCTATGGAAATCGGGGTCATATCCAGTACCGTTGCAAAGTTCATCATGAGGATCATTGCCACAAAAACACCCCAGTATTCTGGACGCATTCGTCTCGCTAATGAGATGAAAAATCCCACTCCAGCCAGCAATCCAAAGATCCCAAGCTGAACAAACC
>JBNKLH010000100.1:0-4475 GCA_050292255.1 Candidatus Altimarinota bacterium
TTAGATAATGACGTCATTCATGCCAATAAAAAGGACATACCATCGATTTTCAAAGTACGTTATCCAGATTGTCGCCTTTATATTTACATACTTATGACATGAATTTATTGCCTTGACATTTGACCTTTCATTTCTTTTTATTTTTCTTACAATGAATACAAATCTAACAAATACACACATGAAAAAAGAAGGCTGTGCATTCTCATCAGCTCCCATGCAAGGAGCATTAAAGATCATCGGGCTTTTGGTGATCTGTTCAACGATTGTTGTCTCTGTAAATATGCTCAAAAGCACCGGGATAAAAATCCAAAACTCAGGAGGGGCGACAGAATCTGGAGCACTCCAAAATTCGATTTCTGTTTCCGGAGAAGGAAAAGTCATGGCGAAGCCAGACTTGGTTCGTATCTCTGCAGGAGTTTCAGAACTTGGGAAAACGACGAAAGAAGCACAAGAAAAAGCGAACGAAAAATTGAATCAGATCGTGCAAGTTCTCCAAGAAAATGGAGTCGACAAAAAATATATGCAGACAGAGTATTTGTCTTTTTCTCCAGAATACGATTGGAGAGGGGATGATGGACGAGAACTTATCGGACAAAGGGCTCGACAGACTTTGACGATTGAAATCCACGGTATTGATAAAGACGAAGAAAAAGCGACCAATATTTTGGACGGACTTGGAAATGTAAATGGATTGGAGATGAACTCTGTGAATTTTGATATCGAAGACAAAGAAGCTTTCTTTACTCAGGCACGAGAAAAAGCATTCGAAAAGGCAGAACAAAAAGCAAAAGAGCTTGCCAAAATGGGAGACGTAAAACTACTCAAACCAATTACTATCTCAGAAGCAAGCATGAACTACCAACCTCCAATGTTGCGAAACTACGCAAAAATGGAAATGGCGATGGATGGAATGGCGACAGGAGGAAGCTCATTGCCATCAGGAGAACTCGAGGTAACCGCAACGATTTCTGTGACCTACGGGATTCAATAATTCTTTTTGTGAGAATATAAAAAAAGCCTCTTTCGGGAGGCTTTTTTATGTCCACTTTATTTTCCTCCAAATACAATATTTCGGATTTGTTGTTGTCTTGCGTTTTCTATATTTTCAAAAACAGGAGCGAATCTTTTGATTTCATTTTCTGCATCTCCTGGAGTAAGCGGGTCAGAAGAATGAGCAATATTTGGATTGGCATAATTTGAACGCCCGTTTTTTCGTCGAACATTCATGGCTACGTCTCTCGTTATTTCAATAGCATTTTCTCCTGTAATTTTCATTGCGATTACGGGGGTGTCAGAGTTCCAATCTACAAGTCCTTCATAGAAAGGTTTCCCCTCATGATGAGAGTAATGTTCCTCAATAAGAGGTCTTTCAAAGGATGTTAAACCGAATTCAGCGATAGTTAATCCTGCAGATCTGATTTGATCTACGAAATCTTGGAGAATGGTTGGGTTCTCGAGTTGTCCGGTAGGAATTGGTTCATCAGCATTTTCAGTTCCTTCTAGTGCTTTTTGTTTAAAAAATGAGAAAGTTTCTTCAATAGCCATTTTCTTTAAAATATAAAATGTAAAAGTCTATATTTTTTTACCTATTTTTTGTTTTGAGTCAATAAAATGATTTATTCGGCATGCATTTTTTTCGCTTTGCGTTACAATAGCGATCGATGACACGAATTTTGACCGGTATCCAATCAAGCGGGAATCCTCACTGGGGGAATTACTTTGGGATGATGCGTCCTATGCTTAAGTTTCAAGAGAATAAGAAAAACGAGATGTTTTTCTTTATTGCGGATTTGCATGCCTTTACAACCGTGCATGATCCAGAGGTTTTTCGGGCAAATCAAAAAAATATCGTGTTGGATTGGCTCGCTTTGGGATTGGATCCTGAGCGATCTATGTTTTATCGTCAGTCAGATGTGCCGGCGCATACGGAGTGTTTTTGGTATCTCATGTGTATGACGCCGATGGGATTACTCGAACGAGCTCACAGTTACAAAGATAAGGTCGCGAAGGGATTGGATGCGAATGTAGGATTGTTTACCTATCCGATGCTGATGGCAGCGGATATTTTGCTGTATGATGCAGAGGTGATCCCAGTGGGAAAAGATCAAAAACAACACGTCGAAATGGCGCGTGATATTGCGCAGAAGTTTAATCATCACTTTGGAGAAACATTTATCTTGCCTGAGCCAGGTATCCAAAAAGAAGTAGAAACGATCCCTGGGCTAGATGGACAAAAAATGTCGAAAAGTTATGGAAATACGATTTCTATTTTTGAGGATGAGAAAACATTGAAAAAGAAGATTATGTCGATCCAGACGGCATCTCTTGAGATGGGAGAACCAATGGATCCGGATACCTGTACGGTGTTCCGATTTCACGAACTCTTTGAAAATCCAAATCTCAAACAAATCCGAAAAGACTACAAAGAGGGGAATATTGGATTTGGGGATTCAAAGAAACAGTTGTTGGCGCATGTCTTGGATTATTTTTCAGAGGCACGGGCTCGACGAGCCCAGTTTGAACAAACGCCACATGTGGTCGAAGAACTCCTCCAAAAGGGAGCCCGAAAGGCTCAGGAAATTGCCAACGCAAAATTGGATCAAGTGAAGAAAAATATTGGGATTGTGGTTTAAATTTTAAAGAAGGAATTCAGTTGATTTTATGCATGAAATCTGATATAATGTTCAGATTTTTTTGCATGCAATGACAGATCAACAACTCAAGATTCGATTTCAACAAAAATTAGAAAAAGAAAAAGACTCACAATTGTCTTTTGCGGACTATTGGGAAGCACGATACAACGGGAAAAAAGAAGACACGACTCTTTCACAAGAATTGGTGCATGCGTTTGAAACATCAATCTTTGAAGATATCGATACAGAAGCACCGAAACAAACAATGCCTTTTGATTTCAAACTCAAAAAACGACGACCGCTCTGGAAAGATACGGTTGTTTTTGGGTCTGTGGCTTTGTGTATGTGGGGAGCGACTCATGTCGCATTGAACTTTTCTGCGTTTGCGGAGATTGCAACTTTTAAGGCTAACCAAGTAAAAACCTCTATCACACAAACCTTTTCAAAAGAGCCAGAAGCCCCAGTGGAGCTTGTGAAAACAAAAAGAAAAGAAATGAAAGAATTGGGTGTAGAACAACCTGATTATGCTCGAGAAATGTTTAAAGACCTTACGGTTTATCCTTCTGATAATCGGGTCGTATTGCCTCGAATTGCCAAGAATGTTCCTTTGGTGGATGTGCCAAGTCACAAAAACTGGGAACGATTGGAAGCAAATATTCAAAAGGGACTTCAACAAGGAGTAGTGGTTCATGCGATTTCTCGGACGCCTGGACAACCCGGGAACTTCTTCCTCACTGGGCA
Source organism: Candidatus Altimarinota bacterium (assembly GCA_050292255.1). Taxonomy (GTDB): domain Bacteria; phylum Patescibacteriota; class Gracilibacteria; order UBA4473; family UBA4473; genus JBNKLH01. The sequence continues at coordinate 3,375 of JBNKLH010000100.1, forward strand.
CTCTTCGTATTATGCATGGGATAATGGGCGATACAAAGATGTATTTGCGCTCCTTCATGAGTTGAAAGCAGGGGATATCGTGGATGTTTACTGGGAAGGAAAAAAATACGAATACAAACTTCGAGAATCAAAAGTGATTCCTCCGACAGAAACTTCTGTGCTCAAACAACCAAACGATCGATCTATCATCACCTTGATGACATGTACTCCAGTAGGAACGAACAAAAACCGTTTGATCTGGATAGGGGATTTGGTGGAATCATAGGAAGTATTTGATGAATATTTCCTGATTTCTTTCGCAAGAGGAGGTTGTTGACACTTTTCTTTTTTTGTGTATTAAATACGCAGTTCTCTTGCGGACATTATTCCAATTTTTGGAAAAGATACCAAACGAGACGGCTCTTTGAAATTAACGACTATTTATTCAGAAATTTAATTTAATGAAAAACGAAAAATGAAACGATATGAAAAAACAGATTGTATTACTTTTAATGTTGATTCTCCCGATTTTATCATACGGGATGGACTATGACCTCTCCTATTTTTCTTGGAGAAATGCGGAAGACTGTGACAATGATGGCTATGCTGGTTACAGGGAGATGTATTTTATAATCTCTCCTAGCAATGCACTTAGTCTCACTAATGGTGAGAAAATAATTGTGGAATACAGAAAAAATGGTGTGTTTACTTCCTGGAATGAGTACAAAACCTATTATCACTATTTTTTTACGAGTGGGGAATATCATTCTTTTGAAGGATCTCTAGAAATCGATGATCTTGAGAAAGATGGTTATGATTTCCGGATCAGTGTGTATTCTCAAAATATGTCTAATGAATGGGTTTGGCAGGTAACGTTTGATGGTGGCGATAATGCCAACCTGGATAACAAAAACTTTGAGCCTAAAAATGAAGATGGTTTGTGTGCATGTGCGACACCAACTAATGTGTCCGCTTCAGATGGGACCTCTGCCAGCTATGTTTACGTTAGTTGGACGGGTGCCTATAACAACGAAGAATATGTTGTATATCGAAGTACTTCATCAGGAAGTTATGGGAGTGCTATTACTGGTTGGCTATATAACCAGTATTAGTATGACTATT
>JBNKLH010000101.1:0-4415 GCA_050292255.1 Candidatus Altimarinota bacterium
AGGTTATCCGACTCGAAGACGGGTTAGCTTCTATCCAAGTGTACGAAGAAACAGCGGGTGTGGGACCTGGAGAACCGGTTAAATTGACAGGACAAACTTTGTCAGTTGAGCTTGGGCCAGGACTCCTTGAGTCAATGTACGATGGAGTGCAACGACCTTTGAAAGCACTTGAGGACAAATCAGGACACTTCCTCGCTCGAGGGATTGATGCTCCAGGTTTGGATCAAACGAAAAAATGGGATTTCGTTCCTACCGTTTCTGCTGGGGATACAGTAAGCGAAGGGGACGTTCTCGGGACTGTTCAAGAAACAACATTGATCTTGCACCGAGTGATGGTTCCAGTAGGGATTAAAAACGCAAAAGTAGAAAAAATCACAGCAGGACATTTCAACGTAACAGAAACAGTTGCGATCTTGAATCAAGACGGAGAAAAGAAAGAAGTGCAAATGCGACAATACTGGCCAATCCGAAACCCACGAAAAATTAAAAATAAACGAATTCCGACAACTCCATTGAAAACAGGAGGACGATCTGTGGATATGTTCTTCCCACTTGTGCAAGGAGGAGCGGGATGTATTCCTGGACCATTCGGATCAGGGAAAACAGTGACGCAACAAACATTGGCGAAATACTGTAATGCGGAAGTGATTATTTATATCGGATGTGGAGAACGAGGGAATGAGATGACGGAAGTGTTGAACGAATTTCCACACTTGATCGATCCAAACTCTGGAGAACCATTGATGAAACGAACCGTGATGATCGCGAACACATCAAATATGCCAGTGGCGGCTCGTGAAGCGTCTGTGTATACAGGAATTACAATCGCTGAGTACTACCGAGATATGGGATACAACGTGGCTTTGATGGCCGACTCTACTTCTCGATGGGCAGAGGCGATGCGAGAAATCTCAGGACGTCTTGAGGAAATGCCGGGGGAAGAAGGATACCCAGCGTACTTGGGATCTAAAACAGCTGAATTCTACGAACGAGCAGGAGCGGTTGATTGTATCGGATCTGAAGGACGAGAAGGATCATTGACAGTGATCGGAGCGGTATCGCCTCCAGGGGGAGACCTTTCTGAGCCAGTGTCACAAAACACTCTTCGTGTGACGAAAGTGTACTGGGGATTGGATGCTAAATTGGCTTACCAACGACACTTCCCAGCGATCAACTGGTTGAAATCTTACTCATTGTACGTACCAAACTTGGACAAATACATGCGAGAAAACATCGCACCAGATTACTGGGATGTTCGAGCGGCTGGAATGGCATTGCTCCAAGAAGAATCAAAACTCGAAGAAATCGTTCGATTGGTGGGACCAGAAGCTCTTTCTTTCCGAGAAAAACTCGTGCTTTTGGCAGCTAAATCAATCCGAGAGGACTTCTTGTACCAAGATTCATTCAGTTCAGAGGACGCATACACAATCCCAGAAAAACAATACCAAATGTTGAAATCAATCGTGGCTCTCTACCAAGAAGGGCTTACATTGCTTTCTCGGGATGAAGACGAACTCGACTTCGCTAAAATCGAACAATCAGATGTGGTTCAAAAACGATTGCCACAAGTAAAAACATTCCCAGCGGATGATGCATCTGAGTACGAAAAAGTACGAGATGAAATCCGAGAGCTTATGGCAAGCATGTAATTTACACTTAGAACTTAAGAAGAAGACCTCACGAAAGTGGGGTCTTTTTTTTGTTTGTGCTACACTGCGTCCGATGAATGTTTTCTTTCTCGGGCCAGAAGGATCGTATAGTGAAATGGTGGCGAAAAGTTTTTTTCCAGATGAAACTTTGTTGCCACAGAAGAATTTTGTCGATGTGATCCATCATATTAAGACCGACCATGAGAGTGTGGGCGTGCTTCCGATAGAAAACTCTATCACGAGTAATGTCCACGAAAATATTGATGCGTTATTTGAAAACGAACTCTTTCTCCGGGGAGAGCGATATTTGCAGATCCGACTGAATCTCATTGGGCGACCACATATGAAAGTGGCTCGGCTCACCCATATTGCTTCTCATCCAAAAGCCTTGGAGCAGAGTCAGAAGTTCTTGAAAAACCTTCGGAAGAAAAATCCAAACTTTGAAATAATTGAAACCTCGAGTACGACGGAAGCGCGAAACTTGGTACTTGATCATCCGACGACAGCAGCGATTGGGGGAGAACAGGCAGTAGAGGATTCTCTGCTTGAAATCTTGGACGAAGACATTGCTGATGAAAAGAAAAACTACACTCGTTTTGTGGTGGTGTCCGGACGAAATTTGAAAAAACCTTTGAAAGAGAAAGGAAAAATTACCGCGATATTTCGACTCAATCACGAGACAGGAGCTCTGGCTAAGCTTCTCACAAAGATCTCTGATGCCGGGGGGAACCTCTGGAAGATTGAATCTCGACCTGTCCCAGGGATGGACTGGGAATATGCGTTTTGGGCGGACGTGGAGATTGATGAATCGCTCAGAAAGCCTATGATAGATTTGCTCAAAAATGAAACACGAAAGTGTAGAATTTTGGGTGTTTACCCGATGGGGGATATTTTAAAAAGTTAAACCATGGATGAACTACAACGATGGCGGCAAAAAATTGAAACAATTGATCAAAATTTGATCGGTTTGTTGTCTGTTCGATTTGATATCGCGAGTCGGATTGGAGATTGGAAAAAATCACAGGGAAAGCCGGCTTTGGATCCGGAACGACAGCAAGAAGTGGAAAAAATGTGGAAAACTTTATCCGTAGAACGGCACGTGAATCCAGAGTTTGCTGAAAAAATGTATCAGCTGATTCATGAGGAAGCTTTGCGATTAGAAAAATGAAATTGACCATCATCGGTCGTGGGACGTTTGGGACGTTTTTATCCAATTTGTTTGCTCCGTATGCGGAGATTGTAGAGGATTCTGAAAATGTAATTTTAGCGGTTCCATACGATGCATATGAGGACGTAGCGAATACACATGCGGGCAAACACTTGATCAATGTCTGTTCCGTGCAACGAGAACCCAATAAAATCTGTTTGAAATATTCAGACAGAGTAACCGGAATTCACCCGATGTTTGGACCGAGGAGTCCTCGGACAAACCGAACAGCGGTGCTCACTCATGAGTGTGCAGATACGAAAGAGATCTTGGAGTTGTTTGAAAAAGTGGGAACTGAAGTCTACGCGAACCTTCCAGATGGAACGCATATTGATGGAGATCTCCATGACAAGATGATGGCAGCAACGCACTTAGCGGGTCTCCAAGCAGCAGAACAGCTTAAGGAAGTGGTTGAAAAAGCCGAATGGGTACCCGAAAAATTTGTCCCGACAAGTTTTCGGCGGATTCGGGATTTTGTGGATCAATGTGGAGACTTCTCTCCAGGGACATTGAGCTCTATGAAGGCAAATCCGTATTTGTAGATTTTTTCCTAACCCATCCGAACCTTCCCTTGCAAAGGGAAGGCTTTTTGAGTTTCCCCTCCATTTTTAAGGGAGGGGTTAGGGGTGGGTTTTATTCAAAATATTTTCCGTGACGATCTTCGCTGATATGGCTGCAAAAGAAATATTGTATCCTCCGCAGAGTCCGTTTACATCGAGTATTTCTCCTGCAAAATATAGGTTCGGAGTGAGGCGTGATTCGAGCGTTGAGACGTTGACCTCATTAAGATCGACACCACCTTTTGTCGTCCAGCAAGCGGGATAGTCGAGTGTGTTACTTTTATTGATTTCGTATCGAAAGAGGTTTTTCCTCAATTGCTTTAGTGCGTCTTTGGAGACATCAGAGATGTTGGCACCTTCTGGAATTTTTGCTTGAGAGATATGCCAATCGACGACTTTCTTGGGCATCCATTGATGGAGAAATGTCCGGAGGGAATGTTTTCCGTTTCGTAGTTCTTGGAACTTTTGTGCGAACGTTTCTTCATTTACTTCGGGAAGGAAGTTGATTTCAAATCTTCCAGATGGAGGGAGCGATGCCGAGAAGTCGAGGACGACGGGTCCAGAGATCCCTGCATGCGTAAAGATGGCGTCATTGGTGAGTCGAGTTTTTGTTTCCGGTTCAAATAAGTTCAACACCATAGCCGTTCCGGAGAGATCCACAAATGGATTATCTGGTATCCGGATCGGAGAAAGTGATGGCGCGAGAGACGTGACGGAATGACCCACATCGGTTGCCAGTTTGTAGATGCCTTTCTTTGATAATGCGGGATCAAACATCCGAAACATACCACCACTCGACAAGATGACGATATCAAAACGATCGAGTGCTTGCTGAGTACCTTGTTCGTAAGAGACTTCAAATTTATCTGCTTTTTTGTGAACAGATGTCACCTTTGAGTCCAATAAAATTTGTGCGTTTGGTTGGTTTTGTATGGTTTTAAATAATCGGTACACTTCTCCAACGGCATCTTGGGATTTCAATATGGCACGATCTTTTTC
>JBNKLH010000102.1:0-4324 GCA_050292255.1 Candidatus Altimarinota bacterium
TATGTGATCCAAAAGTCATCTTTGCAGACGAACCGACCGGAAACTTAGACACAAAATCAGGAGAAAAAGTAATGCAAATCCTCTCTGAGCTCCATAAGACAGGACATACCGTTATCTTAATCACCCACGCAAAAGAAATTGCCGTTCACGCAGAACGAGTCATTCATATCGTCGATGGACGCATTGACAAAGACTATAAAACAAAAAACTAAACATGCCTCTCTATTACCTTTTTAAAACTGCTACGACTGCACTCCGAACAAATGGTGTCCGGGCAGCCCTCACCATCCTTGGGATTGTGATTGGGATTAGTGCCATCATTATGGTCATGTCTCTCGGGAAAGGAGCAGAAGCACTTATTCTCGGACAACTAAATAGCTGGGGATCGAGAATGGTTGTAATGGATGCCGGGAGAGAACCCGAAGGGATGACTGATATGTTTGAAATTTTCACAGACTCTATTAAGGAGCGTGATGTAGAAGCTCTTCAATCAAAAAACAACGTCCAAAATGTAGAAAATATAACCCCTATTGTGGTTTCCGCTGATACACTTCAATACGAAGAAGAAACAAAACGGGGAGATATCGTCGGAAGTAGTGCCCAATACATGAAATTCCTGGATATTTATCCAGAACATGGAGTGCTCTTTACCGAAGATGAAATAAAACGAAACGAACGAGTCATTGTTATTGGATGGGATATAAAAGATACGCTCTTTGGAGCCTCTACCGGTATTGGAGAAAAAGTAAAAATTAAAAATCAGTGGTTCCGTGTAATGGGAGTTTTTCCAAAGTCGGGAACCGTTGGAGGACAAAATATCGATAAAATGGTGCTCATGCCCTACAGCACCGCACAAAAATACTTGCTTGGGATTGATTACTTCAACTCAATCATTATGCAGGCCACAGAAGAAAGATTTGCCCCCCAAGTCGCAGAACAAGTCCGCCTCACCATGCGAGAAATGCACGGAATCTCTGATCCAGACAAAGATGATTTCCATGTAAACACAATGGAAGATGCTGCAGAAAAAGTGGGAAATATTATGGGAACGATCACAATACTTCTCTCTGCTGTTGCCACAATCGCACTTGTCGTAGGAGGAATCGGAATTATGAATATCATGCTCGTATCGGTAACAGAACGAACACGTGAAATCGGACTCCGAAAATCTCTCGGGGCCACCTCTGACAATATTCTTGCCCAATTCTTGCTTGAAGCAATTTTGCTCACAGGTGCAGGAGGTATTCTTGGGATGATCTTTGGTTTTGGACTCTCATTTGTCGCAACTTACATCATCAATACATTCACTGAATACACTTGGATTTTTGTATTTAATCCAGAAAGTGCCGTATTGGGGATTGTTGTTTCCGGTGTTGTCGGTATGATCTTTGGGATCTATCCAGCCAAACAAGCCGCCAAGAAAAGCCCAATTGAGGCATTGCGATATGAATAAATAGACAAAGAAGAAGGCGAGGTCACGTGACCTCGCCTTCTTTTATTTAGAAATCGATATTATTTTTAACGAATAAGTTCGTTTTTATCACGATCATAGAAAGCAACTATTTCCTCATTTGAGTTCGAGGTGATTTTAAATTGAATCATATTTCCTTTCTCATTGAGCGTCACTTCCACACTTTTCTTATCAAACCACATAGCCATTCGTTCTTCCTTATTAGAACCTTGAATTGCTTCATCATAACGGAGGAGTGATACGTTCTTTCCATTTACCACCAGATCAATATTTTCTTCACTCATTGCTTGTCGTGCGTGTCCTTCGTACAAAACAAAAGTTTCATTTTCCATTTGTTCTCGCATTTCTTTGAGAGATTTTCCAGTTTCTTTCTGAACTTCTTTAAGCGAATCTTTGCCGCTTTCTGCCGACTGCCGAAGTGTTTCTACCATGGGAATAAAATTATTTTTGTCCTTCAATTTGTTGTTCTACAAGTGTTCGAAGCTTCGTAGCCTTTCCGTTATGCATAATCGAAATATCAGGAGATAATTTCAAAACTCTTTTTGAATCTGCATTATACAAAGCCATGTCCAACTCTGAATCCATTCCTGATCCGTACAAAATCACCAATTGCTCTGTCGTTGCATTTGGCTTATAAACGGATAACTTTACTTGCTTGATAGATTCAAAACCATTGGGTTCAAGCTTATTCAAAAGTTGATATACCGACACGCTGTTTTTGTCCAAGTATGCACGAGCTTCCTGTGTGTGCTGAATTTTGGGCTCAGATTTAAGTGATTCCAACGACTGTTGTGTTTCTTTTTTAATGTCTTCAATATCTATATTTTCTGCCGAATGCCGGAGTGTTTCAACCATGAGAATAGATTAAATTCTCCTGATTATACCAGAAATACGAACTTTTTTCAAGCTAATACTGCCAATCATCACTCGGTCCTTCCATCTCTCCTTCTTCAATCTTTTTTAGTGAAATACTTGGAGCCGTAGCGAGTTTTTCAAGGACATCAAACTCTTGGTTTAAGGTTCCATCTCCGATCGCTTCCATCTCTTCTCCGAAATAATTTTTGAAGGTTTCGAATATTTCTTGTGTCCCTTCGGGAACAACTAAATCCTGTGATCCTCTTTCCCATTCAGACAAATACTGTTCATGTGGAACCGGCGGCCATGGGAATGGTGGCGGACAAATCCCGATCTTATCCATTCGCAAGAGTGGACATGGCATCGGCATTGGATCTGGATAATCTTCATACGTTGGCTTCGGCTGTGTCTCATAAGTTTCCAAGAGCCAGTTCATCATCAAGTTTGCATATCGTGTCAGGAGAATTCCCTTTCGAATTCCGGTATTGGCAAAATACGGCATTTCAGATACATCATCCCACGTCACCGTTTGTTCTTCTCCATCTCGGGATCCGGCCCGATTTTCAAAGCTGGTTTTAATCGTCATCTCTGTTCCTCGTGGATCAGCATCAAGTTTCAAAAGAACCAACCCTCCCTTTGTCTCTCCATCTTCTGTTCGGGAAGGGAATAATGTATTTACTTTCATAATCTGCCCCGTCGCCTCATCGGCTTCTGGCGATCCGTACACTTTTTCTATCTGCACATCTGGAGCGTTTAATTCTAGCGAAAGGTCAAACACTAGTGGCGTCACCATATAATCAAAATCATCGTCGAGAAGCTTTTTGAACTCATTTGGAGAATGCACGGAGAAATAATTCGCTCCCTTCACTTTGGTGATAGATTCAATGAGGTCCGTGTTGAAATCCACACCAATCCCCACAAACGTCGTGTAGAAACGATTTCGAGCGTTCTTTTCCATGAGTCCAAAGAGACCCTCTTCGCTGATCTGTCCTGTATTTGGCATCGCATCAGTAAGGAAAATGATTCGGGTTTCGTATTCTTGTGGATCGACGTTTCCAATTTCTTCAAGCAATGCCGTCCCTTCTCGGAATCCAGATTCCATGTTGGTACCTCCTTTGTCATAGATCTCTCCAATGTGCTTTCGAATCGCATCCATATCCGTATCCCCCACGAGACGAAGCGGTTTTGCTCGGAAGGCGGTATCATCAAACACCACCATCCCAAAACGATCATCATCATTTAAGTGTTTCGTCAGAGCGACAATAGATTCTTTCGCCACATCCATCTTGGACTTGTGAGCATCTTCCCCGAGATCCCGCTCACTTCCATCGTAATAATACTGATCAAATGCACTTCCCATCGATCCGGAAATATCAAGTACCACGACCAGATTGAGTTTTTTCCGTTCAAAATCAGCGGCTTTCATCCCTGAGTTGAGCCCCACAGCCATATAGTATTCATCTTCTCCAGACAATGGATCTGGCGTAATCGCTAAACTATAAGAGGGACAGAAAAGTTTGTCGCATTCTTTTTGTTTTCCCGTGTCAAAGAAGTAATCATAAAACAACCCTTCATGGGTCATATCCGTTGGCATTGGAAGAAAGTCATTTTCGATATTTTCTCGGAAGTTATTAATATCCTTCGCGCCTCCTACCGCAAAACCAAGAGAATCATCCATTGCCATATCTGCAGTAGGAGCCATTGCCGATTCCATGGCCATCGTTGGAGCCCCGACAGACTTTTGCATCATTCGTCCTCCGCCTAATCCAAATCCAGGTCCGCCTCGTGTTTCATCAAAATCAGAAGTCAGATCGAGCTCCCAATCATCACTTTTCGCCTCTTCGTCATCCACTAACAACATATTTTCCGTGATCGCCATATCGGCCATCTCAATTTCCGCAACCTCTTCTGTCATCTCAGCTCCATCCAAGGCCAATAATTCCCTTTGAGCAGGAACCGTTTTGTCTATATCCACACTATATTGCCACGCTTGCCATC